>JAFSZQ010000094.1 GCA_017458885.1 Oscillospiraceae bacterium | reverse complement strand
GTGACGCGCGTCTCGCCGAACGTCGCGCCGCCGGAGACCAGCCGCTCCCGCGCGAGCGCGTCCAGATACGCGCCCTCGACGCGCAGCGTCCGCGCCGCGTCCGCCATGTGGACGGCGGCGGCGGCGTTGAGCGTCTTGAGCCGCGGCATGACCTCGTGGCGGAGATAGTTGCGGGCAAAGGCGTCGTCGAGGTTCATCTCGTCGAGCCGGTGCGAAAGCCCGTTCTCCGCGGCGTAGGCCTCGATCTCCGCCCGCGTCACGCCCAAAAACGGGCGGATGTAGACGCCGCGTACCGGCGCGATGCCGCCCAGCCCGCTCTTCGCGCCGCGGACGAGCTGGAAAAGCAGCGTCTCGGCGTTGTCGTCCGCGTGATGCGCGGTGGCGACGCGCGTCGCGCCCAGCTCCGCCGCCGCGCGCTCCAGAAAGCCGTAGCGCGCCGCGCGCCCCGCCTCCTCGGTGGAGACGCCCCATTCCGCCGCGAGCGCGCCCACGTCGGCGTGTTCGGCGCGGAACGGGATGTCCCGCGCGGCGCAGAAGTCGCGGACGAACGCCTCGTCCCCGTCCGCCGCCGCGCCGCGCAGACCGTGGTGCAGATGCGCCGCCGCGACGCGGACTCCGCGCGTATGGAGCCAGTGCAGCAGCGAGATGGAGTCCACCCCGCCCGACACGGCAGCGAGCACGAGCGCGCCGCGCGGCAGCATATCGTACGCCGCCGCCAGCGCCTCGGCGGCTTGCAGCCTCACCACGGCTCCTCCTCTTCGTCGTAGCGGCCCTCGTAGGTCGAAAACGTCGTGTACTCGGGCGACCACGTCAGGTTCACCTTGCCCGTCGAGCCGTGGCGGTTCTTGGCGATGATGCACTCGGCGACGTTGTGCTGCTCGCTGTCCTCCTTGTAATAGTCGTCGCGGTAGAGGAACAGCACGATGTCCGCGTCCTGCTCGATGGCGCCGGAGTCGCGCAGGTCGGAGAGCATGGGGCGCTTGTCCTCGCGTTTCTCGTTCGCGCGGGAGAGCTGCGAGAGGCACAGCACCGGCACGCCCAGCTCCTTCGCCATGATCTTGAGCATACGCGACATATCGCTGACCGCCTGCTGGCGGCTGTCGTTCCGCGTGCCGACGTTGCCGCCCGCCGAGGTCATGAGCTGCAGATAGTCCACGACAACCAGACCGAGGTTGTCGATGCGGCGGCACTTGGCGTTCATATCCGCGACGGTAAGCAGCGGGTTGTCGTCGATGCGGATGTCGAGCGGGCTCAAGACCGTCGTCGCGCTCGCGATGCGCTCCCAGTCCGACTCGCGCAGGCTGCCCGTGATCAGCCGCCGGCTCTCCACCGTCGCCTGATTGGACAAAATGCGCGTGACGAGCTGCTCCTTCGACATTTCCAGGGAAAAGACCGCCACCGCCTTGCGGCTCGAACGCGCGACGTTGAGCGCGACGTTGAGCGCAAGGCTCGTCTTGCCCATGCCCGGGCGCGCCGCGAGCAGCACGAGGTCGCTGCTGCCGAAGCCCGCGGTCTTCTCGTCGATGGCGGAAAAGCCGATGGGCAGCCCCGGCTGCGCCGCGCCGCCCGCCGCCGACAGCTCGACCAGACGGTCGAGCACGCCCTGCAGCACGGGCCCGATGCGCTCCATATCCTGCGCGCTGCGCCCGCGGCGCACGGCGTAGATCTTCTGCTCCGCCGCCTCGAGCACCGCCGCCGCGCCGCCCGCGCCGTCCTGCACAAGCGCGGTGATCTCCCCCGCCGCGGACGCGACGGCGCGCAGCAACGCCTTGTCGAGCACGATGTCCGCGTACTCGAGCACGTTCGCGCTCGTGGGCGTGATCTCCATCAGCTCGGCAAGGTAGGCGCGGGTGGTGTTCGGGTCGTAGGTGCCGTTCTTCTCCATCTCGCCCACGACGGTCAGCGCGTCGATGGGGCGGCTGTAGAGGAACATGGAGTAGATGGTCTCGAACACCTCGCGGTTTTGGCGCAGGTAGAAATCCTCGGGGCGGAGCTTCTCCATCACGTCCTTGACGCACTCGGCGTCGATGAGCATCGAGCCGAGCACCGCCTGCTCCGCCTCGAGGCTGTGCGGCATCTGGCGGTATAACAGTTCGTCGTCCATTGGCATGGGGCTGCGCCTCCCTCGTTATTCTTCCGCGACCTCCACGGAGAACTCCACGCTGACCTCGTAGCCGAGCTTCGCGCGGACGGTGTGCGTGCCGAACGTCTTGATCGGCTCGGCGGCGATCTGCTGCTTCGCGACGGCGACGCCGAACTGCGCCGCGACCGCGTCCGCGATCTCCTTGCCGGTGACCGCGCCGAACAGCTTGCCGCCCGCGCCGCCCTTGGCGGCTACCTTGACGGTCTTGCCGCGCAGCGTGTCCGCCGCGGCGACCGCGGCGGCGCGGTTCGCCGCCTCCTCCCTGCGGTGGGCAGCGTCCTTGAGCTTCATCGTGTTGACGGCGTCCGCCGTGGCGGGCACCGCGAGCTTGCGCGGCAGCAGGTAGTTGCGCGCGTAGCCCTCGGCGGCGTCGATCAGCTCGCCCTTCTTGCCCTGTCCGCGGATGTCCTGCAAAAGAATGATCTTCATGGGATGTCCTCCTATTCCTCCAAATATTCGTCGATGGCGCGCATCAACTGCTCGCGCACGGCGTCCACCGTGCCGTCCGGTATCTGCGCGCCGGCGGTGGTCGAGTTGCCGCCGCCGCCGAGCTTCTCCATCACGAGCTGCACGTTCAGCTCGCCGAGCGAGCGCGCGGAGAGGTTCACGCCGCCGCCCTGCCGGTAGAGCACGAACGACGCGCGCACGCCCTGGAGCGTCAGCAGCTCGTCCGTCGCCTGCGCGGCGGTGACGCGGTCGACCTCCTCCTCCACGGCGGCGATGGCGATGTCCTCGCGGTACATCTCCGCGTGGCGGATGATGGTGTAACGCTCGATCATGTCCTTGAGATCGCCCTGGAACAGGCGCTGCACGTCCGCCGTGTCCGCGCCCGCGCGGCGCAGGTACGCGGCGGCGTCAAAGGTGCGCCCGCCGGTGCGGCGCGTAAAATTCTTCGTATCCAGCACCATGCCCGCGAGCAACGCCTCCGCCTCCGCGCGTAAGATGTCCTTCGGCTCGACGAGGTATTGCAGCAGCTCCGTCACGAGCTCCGACGCGCTCGAGGCGTAGGGCTCGTGGAAGTTGAGCGCGGCGTTTTCGATGTAGCTCGCGGCGCGGCGGTGGTGGTCGATGACCGCGACGCGGTTGCAGGCGTCGAGCAGCGGCTCGGACTCGACGAAGTCGGGGCGGTTCGTGTCCACGACGACCAGCAGCGCGCCCGAGCGCGCCTGGATGAACGCCTCGTTTCCGCTCATGAAGGTATCCTCGTACTCCGGCAGCGCCTTGAGCCGCGCGAGCACCGAGCCGGAGGGGTTGTCGTCGAGGTCGATGACGATGTGCGCCTTCTTGCCGCGCTTGCGCGCGATGCACACCACGCCCGCCGCCGCGCCCACGGCGTCCATGTCCGCGTGCTTGTGCCCCATGACGAACACCTGCGAGGCGTCGGAAATCAGCTCGCCAAGCGCGTTCGCCATGACGCGGGACTTGACCTTCGTGCGCTTCTCCGACGCCTGCGTCTTGCCGCCGTAGAACTCGAAATCGAGCTGGTTGCGCACGACGACCTGATCGCCGCCGCGCGAGAGCGCCATCTCGATGGACAGCGTCGCGTACTTGTAGAGCGTGCCGAAGTCCGGCGCGTCCCGTCCGACGCCGATGGAGAGCGTCGCGGCGACGCCGTCCTCGGTCACGACCTCGCGCACGGCGTCGAGCACGTTGAACTTCTCGCGCGAGAGCGCGTCGTACTTCTCCTTCGTCGTGACGAAGAGGTACTGGTTGCGGTCGAGGCGGCAGAACAGGCTCTCCGCCCCGTCGAGCCACGCATTGAGCTTCTCGTCGATGCGCGCGAGCAGCGCCGAGCGCGACGCCTCGGTGCCCGCCTTCATCAGCTCGTCGTAGTTGTCGAGCATGATGACGCCGACGATGGGGCGGCCCTTCTCGCTCGCCTCGCGCAGCGCCTCCGCCTCGGTCACGTCGAGCCAATAGGTCGTGGCGAGCATCGTGCTGCGGCGCGCGCCGCCGTGGCGGTCGAGCTTGCCGTAGACGTGGAAGCGGCGGCCGTTGACCGCAACGGTCTCCGGCGCCTCGCTCCTGTTCTCCAGCAGCCACTGGAACGCGAACGCCGGCAGCGCGTCCTCCAGCCGGTTCCCGAACACGTCCTCCTTCACGCCCGTGAGCGCGCGGAAGCTGTCGTTGCTCCAGAGGATCTCCCGCGTGTCGGGGCGGAAGACCATCATCGCGATGGGCGCGGAGAGCATCGAGCCGTGCTCGGCGCTGGTCACGTCGTCCGCCACGTCGTCGATGTAGCGCCGGATCGCCTCGCTGCGCTTTTTGAGCGCCGCGCGGAAGTAAAAATACAGCGCGACGACGGCGACCGCCTCCGCAGCGCCCAGCACGGGCTCGCCGACCGCGAACGCCGCGAGCGTGAAAAGCACCGCGATGACGAAGTTGAGCCGCATACTCGGCTCGGCCAGCTTGGTCATCCGTTTTGACATTCGATCAGCCCCTTTCCCGAAAAAGCAGGCAATAGATAAGATATTATAACACGGAACGCCGTGTCCTTACAAGCCAAAATTCCGCGGTTTTTTCTCTTTTCGCGCCGCCGGTATAAAACACTTGACAAGCGTGATATACTATATGGCAATGAATATTTGCCGTGCGGGCGTGACGCCGCGCGGTACATATAAAGCAAAAGTCCATACGGGTCTCGGAGGGCGCCGCCGGCGCGTGCCGTTTCGCGATGCAGGGCGAAACGCGGACGCGCGGACGTCCGCGATCGTGCGCGTTTTTGCCGCCGTGCGGACTTTGCTGATCTATTTTTGGAAACAGGAGTGTAAGGACCATTGGCTGAACAATTGAAGATCATCCCCCTCGGGGGACTGGACGAGATCGGCAAGAACATGACCGTCTACGAGTGCGGCGGGGAGATCGTCGTCGTCGACTGCGGCATGGCGTTCCCCGACGAGAGTATGTACGGCATCGACTGCGTCATCCCCGACGTGAGCTATCTCATCCGAAACAAAAAGCGCATCCGGGGCCTGTTCATCACGCACGGGCACGAGGATCACATCGGCGCGATCCCCTACGTTTTGAAGCAGATCAATATGCCCATCTACTGCACCCGCCTCACGGCGGGGCTGATCCGCCTGAAGCTCGAGGAGCACGCTCTTGCGAAAACGACGAAGATCGTCACCGTCGAGAGCGGCATGACCGTCAAGGCGGGCAAATTCAGCGTGGAGTTCATCCACGTCAACCATTCCATCGCGGACAGCGTGGCGTTCGCGATCCACACGCCGCTCGGCACGGTCGTCCACACGGGCGACTTCAAGATCGACTCCACGCCCATCGACGGCGAGGTCATCGACCTCGCGCGCTTCGGGGCGCTGGGCAAGGAGGGCGTGCTGGCGCTGCTCGCGGACTCGACGAACGTCGAGCGCCCGGGCTACACGATGAGCGAGCGCATGGTCGGCAAGACCTTCGACCGCCTCTTCGCGCCCTGCCGTCAGCGCATCATCGTCACGACGTTTGCCTCCAACGTCCACCGCATCCAGCAGGTCATCGACGCCGCCGCCGCCTGCGGGCGCAAGGTCGCGGTCTCGGGCCGGAGCATGGAGAACGTCACCAAGGTCGCAAGCGAGCTTGGCTACATGAAGTTCCCGAAGAACACGGTGGTCGATCTCAACAAGCTCAAGACCCTCCCCCTCGACAAGCAGGTGATCGTCACGACCGGCTCGCAGGGCGAGGAGATGAGCGCGCTGTACCGCATGGCGTTCTCCCAGCACAAGCAGATCGAGATCGGGCCCGGCGACAAGGTCATCATCTCCGCCTCCGCGATCCCCGGCAACGAGAACACGGTCTCGCGCGTCATCAACGAGCTGTTCCGCAAGGGCGCGGACGTGGTCTACGACCGCGCGGATATGCTGCACGTCTCCGGCCACGCCTGTCAGGAGGAGCTGAAGATCATCCACGCGCTCGTCAAGCCCAAGTACTTCATCCCCGTCCACGGCGAGCAGAGGATGCTCCAGCTCCACAAGGACCTCGCGCTGTCGATGGGCATGGACCGCAAGAACGTCGCCATCTGCGAGAACGGCGACGTGATCGAGATCGGCGCGCGCGCGATGAAGGTGCTGCCCGGCGCGGTGGACGCGGGCGATGTGCTCGTGGACGGCAGCGGCGTCGGCGACGTCGGCGCGGTGGTGCTGCGCGACCGCCGGCTGCTGGCGGAGGACGGCATGGTCATCGCCGTGCTGCCCATCTCCGCGCAGAGCGGCGAGATGCTCTCCGAGCCGGAGATCGTCACGCGCGGCTTCGTCTACGTCAAGGACTCCGTGGAGCTGATCGAGCAGCTCAAGACCGTGACGATGAACGCGGCGCAGACCGTCAAGGGCCGCCGCGGGCGCGACATGAGCGAGCTGCGCGGCGCGATCAAGAGCGCGATCAGCAGCTATCTCTTCAAGAGCACGAAGCGCAGCCCGATGGTGATACCCGTCATCATGCGGCTGTGACGAAACCCACCTGACACGACGTGTCAGGTGGGTCTTTTCTTCGTTTGGACGCCGAGCAGCGCGATCGCGCTGCCCGCGGCGCAGATCGCGCAGGCGATCCACAGCGTCGCCGCCGCCGAGACCGCGTCGTACAGCCGCCCGCCGAACACGCTCGCGAGCACCGCGCCGATCGTCGTCATCGCGTAGGCGAGGCTCTGCGCCTTCGCCGAGTCCTCGTGCGCCGTGATCTCCCCCACATAGGGGACGATGGCGGCGGTGTAGAGCGCGAAGGACGGCGCCTGGAGCAGAAACGCCGCCGCGAGCAGCGGGAGGTTCGGCGCGGCGGCGATCGCGGCGGACTTGAGCGTGAAGCACGCGAACGCGGCGCGCAGGAGCGGCGCGGGGCGGCGGGAGCCGAACAGGCGCGAGTAGAGCAGCATGACGGGGATCTCCATCGCCGCCATGAAGCCGTTGAGCGCGCCCATCGCGGCGGTGTCGCCGCCGACGTTGCGCGTGACGTTGATGAGAAAGTTGCACACGACGTTGTGCGCGAAGAACAGCAGCGCCGTGCCGAACAGCAGCACGCAGAAGCGCGGGTTGCCGCGCAGGAACGCCGCCATCGTCGCGCCGCGCGCCCGCTCCGCCGTCCGTCCGCCGCCCGCCGCCGGCGCGCGGCGCAGGAACAGCAGGAACGCGGCGCACTGGAGCGCGCAGAGCGCCAGCCCCGCGAGCGGGATCACGCGGACGGACGCGCGCTCGACCCACGCGCCGAGCAGCACGGAGACCAGCACATACGCCAGCGAGCCCATGCCGCGCGCGAAGCCGTAATCCACCGCGGCGCCGGCGTAGACCGCGTCCGAATAGAGCTTGAGGTTCAGCGCGTTCACCGGAAGCGCGAACGCGAGGTACAGCGCGTAGAGCACGGAGACCGCGCCGCCGGAGGGCGTCAGCGCCAGCAGGAGCAGCGACGCCGCCTGCGCCGCCAGCACGAAGGGCGTCAGGCGCGCGGCGGCGAGGCGCTCGTGCCGGTCGATCAGCGCCGAGAGCGCCGTGCCGAGCAGCGCGCCGAGCAGGTTGCCCACCGCCAGCACCGCGCCGAGCGCCGCGTTGGAGTAGCCGAGCGCGCGCAGGTACACCGCCGCGAAGCCGACCTCGACGCAAAAGCTCATCCAGAACGACGCCTGCACGGCGGAATACGCCGCCGTGAGGCTCATGCGAACCGCTCCTTGAGCGAGAGCGACGCGGCGTAGAGCTCGTTTTTGCTGTAGGTGTTGTTCTCGTCCTTGAGCAGCAGCCGGATCGCGTCCTTCGCGCTCACGCCGCGCTTCACCATGCAGTCCGCGAGCAGCGCCTCCGGCGTCGAGACGTGCTCCACCTCGCGCAGGAAATACCCGTCCTGCACCTCGACGATCATCGCGTACTCGCCCTTTTCGTAGTTCCCCTTCGCCAAAAGCTGCTCCTTGACCTCGGCGGGCGCGCCGCGGAACGTCGTCTCGTGCAGCTTCGTCATGTCGTTGCACAGGCACAGCCGCACGTCCGCGTCCGCGCCGATGAAAAACTCCACCGCGCCCATGACGCGCCTCGGCGACTCGTAGAACGCATAGGTCTTGGTATCGCCCTTGCGCATCCGCTCCAGCACGCGGCGGCGATCGGCGTTCTCGCGCGGGAAGAAGCCGTAGAAGAAGAATGTCGAGAGGTCGAAGCCCGAGATCGACAGCGCCGTCACCGCGGCGCAGGCGCCCGGGACGCCGACGACGCGCACGCCGTGCCCGAGCGCCGCCTTGATCAGCTCGTTGCCCGGGTCGGAGATGCAGGGCGTGCCCGCGTCCGTGACGACGGCGACGTTCTTGCCCGCGAGGAGCTGCGAGACGAACCACTTCGCCTTGCCGTGCTCGTTGAACTTGTGATTGGCGGAGAGGTCGTTGCGGATGCCCAGTTTGTTGAGCAGCACGACGCTGCGGCGCGTGTCCTCCGCCGCGATGAGGTCTGCCGTCTCGAGTATCGTCCGTCCGCGCTCGCTCATGTCGCGCGCGTTGCCGATGGGCGTCGCGACGATGTAGAGCGTGCCGATCTGCTGTTCCATAGCGCCCTCCTGCTCGTGTTTTTTTCCAGTATAGTCCAAACGGAGCGGGTTTTCAACACTTGCAGCAACTGGAAACAAGAAACGCCTTGCATGATGCGCATAATTCTGCTATAATAATGGCAGAAAGGGAGGTGCGTGCTATGCCGCAGATCAGACCGATCACGGATATGAGGAATACAACGGAGATGTCCAATCTCTGCCACGCGAAGCGGGAGCCGATCTTCATCACGAAGAACGGCTACGGCGACATGGTCGTGATGAGCATCGAAACGTATGACGAGATGCTGGACACGGCGACAACAGACGCCGCCATCGCGGAGGCGGAGCAGGAACTCGGCAGGGACGGCAAGCTCTACGACGCCCGCGAGGAGTTGAGAGCCCTGCGAGGAAAGCACATTGGGTAAGTATCAGGTAAAGCTGACGTCCAAGGCGCGGCGGGACCTGGAGGGTATCTATGCGTATATTGCCAATGCGCTCCGGGAGCAGGGCACTGCCAAAAACACGGCGGACGCTTTGGAGAATGGGATACTTTCGCTGGAAACCATGCCCTACCGCTGTCCGGAGCGCCAGCGCGGTATCTATGCGAACAAAGGCTATCGCCAGTTGTTCGTGAAGAACGATACCATTGTGTACCGCATCGATGAAGCAAGCAAAACGGTGATCGTGGTGACGGTGCGCTATTCAAGAAGCGATTTTTAAGTTCAACCGTATGCCGGAGACAGTCAGAAGGAGCAACACGATGAAAAAACGATTTCGCCGCCTTGCGGCGGCGCTCTGCGCGCTCGCGCTGTGCCTGACCTCGGCGAACGCGCTCTCCGTGGAGCAGGCGCTTTCGCTGCTGGAGGAAAACTACGTTGACCCGCTCCCCGCCGCCGCGTACCGCGCGGAGACGCTGGACGCGCTGTTCGACGCCGTCGGCGACCCCTACACCTACTACATGAGCGCCGCCGACTACGAGGAGTTCACCGCGGGCGTCGAGGACGAGACGACGCTGACGGGCATCGGCGCGGGGGTCGAGTTCACCGCGAACGGCATCCGCATCACCTCGCTGCTCGACGGCGGCGGCGCGAAGGAGGCGGGGCTGCGGGTCGACGACCTCATCATCGCCGTGGACGGCCTTTCCTGCGTGCCCGCGCAGGAGGCGCACCGCGCCCTGATCGTCGGCGAGGCGGGCAGCTACGTCACGCTCACCGTCCGCCGCGCGGACGGCACGACGCGGGACTGGCGCATCGAGCGGCGCACCATCACCGTCCACAACACCACCGTCACGCTGGAGAGCGGCGTGGGCGTCATCGACTGCGACAGCTTCGGCTCGCAGACGGCGGACTATTTCTTCGAGGGCGTGGAACAATACGGCAAGACCGCCGACCACTGGCTGATCGACCTGCGCGGCAACCTCGGCGGGCTCGCCGACGCGGCGGTGGGCGCGCTCGGCGTGTTCACCGGCGGCGGCCCCAAGCTCTACTACCGCCTCGCGGACGGCAGCTCGTTCTACACGCTCTACCTCGCCGAGCAGGAGACGGATAAGCCCGCCGTCGTGCTGGTCAACGGCTACTCGGCGAGCGCGTCGGAGATCCTCTCCGGCGGCATCCGCGCGGAGGACGCGGGCGTCGTGATCGGCACGCGCACCTACGGCAAGGGCACGGCGCAGCTCGTGCTCGACGAGGCGGAGTATCCCGACCTGTTCGACGGCGACTCCCTCAAGGTCACCGCCTACCGCTTCTACTGCTCCGACGGCAACACCACCGACCGCATCGGCGTGATCCCGACGCTGCTCGTCCCCGACGAGTACGCGGCGGAGATCGCCGCGCTGCTGACGGCGAAGCAGCCGAAGTCCGGCGAGTACCTCGGCTTCACGCTCAACGGCAAGGCGTTCTTCGTCGATCTCGTGTCGGCGCGCAAGGAGCACGCCGGCGCGCTCGCGGCGTTCTTCGCCGCGCTGCCGCCCGACCTCATGCTGGAGTGCAGGACCGGCGGCAAGACTTCGGAGCTCGACGCGGCGGACGCCGCGAAGCGTCTGGGCGTCGCCTACGACGACCGCTGCTTCACCGACCTCGGCGACTGCCCCTATATCACGCCGATCGACACGCTCGCCGTCTACGGGATGCTGCGCGGCGACGGCGCGGGGCGGTTCCACCCCGACGGCGCGCTGACGCGCGCCGAGCTCGCCGTGATGCTCGCGCAGGCGCTCAACGTCAAAGGCGGCGTTTCGATGGGCTTCTCCGACGTGCCCGACGGCGCGTGGTTTGCCTCCGGCGTCAACGCCGTGGCGAGCCTCGGCTTCATGAGCGGCGTCGGCGGCGGGCGCTTCGACCCGAACGGCACGCTGACGCAGGCGCAGCTCATCGCGGTCATGGGGCGGCTCGCGCGCTTCCTCAACTTCCAGGCGGACGACTATGCCCTCGCGCTGACCCCCGAGGCGCTCTCGGAGGAGCCGCTCCTCACCCTGCCCGACTGGGCGCGGACGGAGGCGAGCGTGCTGACCGCCTACGACGGCAATATGCTCTGCACGGAGCTTTCCGACGTCGCCCCCGCGGCGACCGCCACGCGCCAGGACGCGGCGGCGACGCTTTGCAGCGTCCTTAAAACGCTGGATATTTTGTCGTACTGACATACGAAAGGAGCTTACAACATGGCGTCAAAGGTCTATTTCTCCCGCGACATCTCCCCCGAGCGGGTCGTCGAGCTGTACCGGAAGCTCGGCGTCTCGCTGCCCGGCAAGGTCGCCGTCAAGGTGCACTCCGGCGAAAAGGGCAACCAGAACTTCCTGCGGCCCGAATTCTGGCGGCCGATGGTCGAGGCGGTGGACGGCACGATCGTCGAGTGCAACACCGCGTACGGCGACTTCTACGGCAACGGCGTGCGCGACCGGACGCCGGAGCACTGGAAGCTGCTGGAATACCACGGCTGGAGCAAGCTGTTCTCCGTCGATCTGATGGACGCCGAGGGCCCCGACCTCGAATGGACGGTGGAGCACGGCAAGGTGCTCCAGAGCAACCTCGTCGGCAAGAACCTCGCGAACTACGACTCCCTGCTCGTGCTCGCGCACTTCAAGGGACACCCGATGGGCGGCTACGGCGGCGCGCTCAAGCAGCTCTCCATCGGCTGCGCGTCCCGCGCGGGCAAGGCGCGCATCCACTCCGGAGGCACGTCCGACGACCACCTCAAGGCGTGGAACGTCCACGCCGAGCAGGACCGCTTCTGCGAGGCGATGGCGGACGCCGCGTCCACGGTCGTGCGGCACTTCGCGGGCAAGAGCGCGTTCGTGAACGTGATGAAGAACCTCTCCGTGGACTGCGACTGCTGCTCCCCCGCCGAAGACCCCTGCATGGCGGATATCGGCATCCTCGCCTCGCTCGACCCCGTCGCCGTCGATCAGGCGTGCATCGACCTGATCTACGCCTCGAACGACCCGGGCCGCGCGCACTTCCTCGAGCGCGTCGAGTCCCGCCACGGCGTACACACCATCGAAGCCGCCGCGGAGCTGGGCTTCGGCTCGCGCGAATACGAGCTGATCGAGGTCTGACGCAGCGCGTGAAAAAGCGATCGCCCTTGCGGGCTATCGCTTTTTTTCGTCTTATCCGCGCGGAGCGCCGTTCGGCGCGCCGCCCTGCGGCGAACCGCCGAAGCCGCCCTGCGGGGCGCTGCCG
>JAFSZQ010000093.1 GCA_017458885.1 Oscillospiraceae bacterium | reverse complement strand
CGCCGTTCTTGCGCACCACGTCCATCATGTTGATGGCGATGACGACGGGGATGCCCAGCTCGACGAGCTGGGTCGTTAAGTACAGATTGCGCTCGAGGTTCGTGCCGTCCACGATGTTGAGGATGGCGTCGGGGCGCTCCTCGATGAGGTAATTGCGCGCGACGACCTCCTCGAGCGTGTACGGCGAGAGCGAGTAGATGCCCGGCAGGTCAATGACGGTCACGCCGTCGTGCCGCTTGAGCTTGCCCTCCTTCTTCTCGACCGTGACGCCGGGCCAGTTGCCGACGAACTGGTTCGAGCCGGTCAGCGCGTTGAACAGCGTCGTCTTGCCGCTGTTGGGGTTGCCCGCGAGGGCGATCTTGCGTTCCATGTCTCTCTTCCCTCCTGATTAGCTGAAGCTAACAACGTGGTAAAATTTTTGTCAGCCTTCGACTTCGATCCTCTCGGCGTCCGCCTTGCGGATGGACAGCTCATAGCCGCGCACCGTGACCTCGATGGGGTCGCCGAGCGGCGCGACCTTGCGGACGTAGACCTCGACGCCCTTGGTCAGCCCCATGTCCATGATGCGGCGCTTGACCGCGCCCTCGCCGTGGATCTTCACGACCTTGCAGGTGCCGCCGATCGGGATCGCTTTCAAATCCGTCGTCATGTCTCTCTCCTCCTCAAACCATGATCTTCTGCGCCATTTCGCGGCTGATGGCGACGCGGGACTCCTTGACCTTGACGATGACGTTGCCGCCCATCGCGCTCACGACGGTCACGCCTGTGCCGACGTTGAAGCCAAGGTCGGCAAGGTGCTGGCGCACCTCCGGCGAACCGCCGATCCTCCGCACGACGGTCTCTTCTCCTGCGTTCGCGAACACCAAAGGCATCATAGGGGCCCTTCCTTTTCCGTTATTAGCGCCGCCTAACACCTGACCGCACAACGGCTGTTAGGATTTGCTAACTACAGAGTATAGACCAGTCAGCCGCCGCTGTCAAGGGGGGCGGCAAAATTTTTTCCGCGTTGACAAACATAGGCAGACGCTATAGAATAGCATCTGCCCGTGCGTGTTGAGATCGCTACACAGCGGCGGCGGTTGGCTACGCCACCCGAAAGGGGGTGTCGCCGATGCGTATTGCCATCACGGTCGAATTCCGTGGTTATGCTCTTACATTTTGGGTAAAACGCAACAACCGCCACTCGGCAAAGTGACGGTTGTCTGGTATTTTACTGGAAAGCACTGACTGAACCGAGCCAACCGCCTGTCGCAGCTTTCTCTACGCTCATTATACGGGCTCCCCCTTGACTTGTCAAGGGGGATTTCTTATTTTTGCCTCTACAGCGCGTGGAACGTCGGCTCCATGCGCTCAAAGGTGCAGTAATAGCGGAAGCCCAGCTCGTCGCGCAGGATCGCGCGCGCCTCGTCGAAGTTGCCCGCGAGGCGTTCGGGGCGGTGCGCGTCGCTGCCGAGGGTCACGAGCTCGCCGCCGAGGTCGCGATAGAGCCGCCAGACCGCGCGGCTGGGCTGGATGTCCCGCAAGCCGTAGCGCCAGCTCGCGGTGTTCAGCTCCATGCCCTTGCCCTTGCCGATGGCGGTGCGCAATATCTCCGCCACGACGTCGCGCGTCTTCTCGAACGGGTACTCCCCCGCCGGATCGTAGCGCCGCATCACATCGAGGTGCGCGAGCACGGCGTAGTGGTCGAAGCCCCGCGCGACGGCGAGCAGCTCCTCGTAATAGCGCAGGTTGTACTCGTCCTGCGTCCTGCCCTGCTGGAACTCCGGCGGGTAGAACTCGAGGTCGTCCACCTGATGCACGCTCAACAGCACGAAGTCAAGCTCCTTCTCGTACCGCTCAAAGAGGGCGTTGAACTGCGGGATCGTGTGCCGCTGCACGCCGAACTCCAGCCCCGTCCGCAGCGTGATGCGCTCGCCGAAGCGCCGCCGCAGCTCATCGAGCGCCGCAAAATAGCGCGGGTAGTCCGCGTTGTAGCAGGGCCGCCCGTCCAGCTCCCTGGTGGGCAGCGGGTCGTCCCGGTCGCGCCGGACGCCGTAATCGACGTGCTCGGTGAAGCACATCAGGTCCAGCCCCAGCTCGATCCCGCGGCGCACCTGCGTCTCCATGGGGGTCTTGCTGTCGAAGCTGAAATCGCTGTGAACGTGTTGGTCTGCCGTCATGTGGCGCTCCCTCCCGAAGAAAGGGACGGCGCGCGCCGTCCCTTTCCCGTATCGCGTTATTCCCCGGTCGTCTCTCCGGACGCTTCCTCTTCCTCGTCGATGCACTCCACGGTGCCGTCCTCGCGGACGATCTCGAAGCGGCAGTTGAAGCCGAACTTCGCCACCGCGCCCGCGATCGCCGCGGAGATCAGCACCCACGGCCCCGCCAGCACGCCGAGCACGCCGCCGGCGATGCCCGCGTTCACGGGGATGTTCGCCAGCTCCTCCTCGCCGCGCAGGACGCGGATGCGGGTGACGTTGCCCTTTTTCACCGCCGCCTTGAGCTTCTCGACCAGCGCGGCGACCTTCTCGTTGACGTCGATGACGACGCCGCTCTCCTGCTCGAGCGCGATGATGGCGTCGAGGACGCTGCCGTTCGCGCCCGCGAGCGCCGCCTTCGCCTCCTCGTAGGTGCAGCCGGTGCGCTCGCGCACCTGATCGACCATTTCCAGCGTGATCTCCATGATCTGTTCCTCCTTTTGTATGACGGTTGTTGTTTCCTGTTGACCTTACGATAGCACAGCTCCGCGCCGGAATCATGAACGAAGCGTAAATTCTTCTCAACCGGCGTAGCTGCTGCTGCCGACGAAGCGCAGGAACTTGGCGTAGGTGTCGAAGAAGTGGTGCGCGCCGTCCGTGCCGAGGGCGTAGAAGTAGTAGCCCGTCTGCGCCGGCTCCAGCGCCGCGCGGATGGACGCGAGCCCCGGGTTCGCGATGGGCGTCGGCGGCAGGCCCTGATGGATGTGCGTGTTGTAGGGCGTGTCGATGGCGAGCTGCTCCGCCGTCAGCGGCGGCTCGTAGCGGTCGCCCAGCCCGTAGATCTGCGCGGCGTCGATCTGGAGCAGGTACGCCGTCTCGCCCGCGCGGCTGAGGCGGTTGTAGATGACCGAGGCGATGTTCGCGCGGTCGTGCCCGTCCGTCTCCTTCTCGATGAGCGAGGCGACGGTGATGATCTGGTCGAGCGTATAGCCGGAGTTCGAGACCAGCTCCAGCAGGTCGTCGTCCATCTTGTTTGCAAAGTTGTTGAGCATCCTGCCGAGCGCCGTCGCCGGATCGCCGCCGACGTAGAACTCGTAGGTGTCGGGGAACAGATAGCCCTCGAGCCGCGTGACGTCGCCCAGCTCGCCCGTGAGGAAGGCGTGGGGGAACTCGTGGTTCGCCGCCGCGTCGAGCAGCGCCTCCTCGGTGCTGACGCCGTACTCCGCCATCAGCGCGATGATCTGGCGCACCGTCATCCCCTCCTGGAAGGTGATGCGCACCGTCGCGCTCGCAAGCGAGCCGCTGCTCGAACGCATCCCGTTGATGAGCGCGTTGTAGTCCATCTGCGTGTTCAGCTCGTGCGCGCCGATGCCGATCTTGCCCTCGGCGTGCGCGACCCGCCCGAAGAGCTTGAAGAACCACTTGTACTGGATCAGCCCCTCGTCCTTGAGCTTGTCGGCGACGGATGCGAGGTCGTCGTCCTTCGTGACCGTGACCGTCGCGGTCAGCGGCTCCTTGTTGAGCGCGGCAAAATCGTTCGCCAGCAGCCAGCCGACGCCCGAAAGCGCCAGCGACGTGATGACGACGAACAGCGTCCACGCCGACGCGCGCAGGAAAAAGCGGCGCCTGCGCCCCTTGCGGCGGAGCGCCGCCCGCCGCTCCGCGGCGAGCTGGCGGCGGCGTTCGTCCTCCGCGCGGACGCGCTGCGTGTCGTAGCGCGCGGTCTCGTATCGTCTTTCTTCGCTCATGGCTCGGTCTCCCAAAAAATTTCGGACGGTCAGGCTCTCTCCGCCCCGTTTTCGCATAGAATGGAGCAGTTTTTGAAAAAGAGAGGTGAACGTACCATGTGCTTCAACAACAATAACTGCTCCTGCCTGATCATCCTGTTGATCATCCTGCTGCTGTTCTGCAACAACGGCTGCGGCTGCAACAATGTGGCGGGCGTGAGCGACAGCAACTGCGGCTGCTGACCGCCGAAGCGCGCCTCCGTGAAGAGTCGGGACGCCCCGCGTCCCCTTTTCACCGTGTTCAGACGGGACAAGCCCTACAAAAGTTCCCTCGCCCCGCGGTAGATCTCCTCGTGGATGTTCTCCACGCTTCGCATCGCGCCGCCGCGCGCGCAGTCCACGCGCCGCCAGCCGCAACGCGCGACCAGCTCCTCCCCCGTCTCGCGGCAGGCGCGTAAATATGCCTCGTCGCGCTCGTGGATGTCGGCGTCCGTTTGAGTCGCCGCTTCGCGCGTGCGTAAAAGGCGTCCGGTCAGCTCCGTCGGCACGTCGAGGTAGAACACCGCCGCCGGCTCCGGCAGCCCCAGAAGCCCATACTCAAAGCCGAAGAGCCAGTCGAGGAACGCCCCGCGCTCGGACGCGGGCAGCTTCGACGCCTGATGCACGGCGTTGGAGGTCACATAGCGGTCGGCGATCAGCACGCCGCCGCGCTCGTAGAACCCGCCCCAGTCCTGCTTGTACGAGCAGTAGCGGTCCACGGCATAGAACGCGGACGCGGCGTAGGCGTTCACGTCGTCGGGCTTGTCGCCGAGCGCGCCGCGGAGGTACAGCTCCACCGGCGCGGCGGACGGCTCGCCGTAGCGCGGGAAGGTCAGCGCGCGGCAATCGACGCCCTCGCGCCGCAGCCGCTCGAGCAGCAGCCGCGCCTGCGTCGCCTTGCCGCTGCCGTCCGTGCCCTCGAATACGATCAGCGTCCCCATGCTCACTTCCCCCTCGCCGCCGCGACGTGCAGCAGGAACAGTGGCAGCTTCAGCATCCGTCCCGCGCGGGACGGGTTCTTGAGCAGCCGGTACAGCCATTCGAGGTTGTGGTTGACATAAAACTCCGGCGCGCGCCGCGCCACGCCCGCGAACACGTCGAGCGAGCCGCCGAGCCCGAGCAGCAGCCGCGCGCCCGTCGCCGCGCCGTACCGCGCCATGAACTTCTCCTGCTTCGGCGCGCCGAGACAGACGAGCGCCATGTCCGCGCCGCTCGCGCGGATCGCCTCCGCCGCCTCCGCGTCGTCCTTGAAATAGCCGTCCTTCGTGCCCGCGACGTCCAGACCGCCGAAGCGGGCTTTCAAATTCTCCGCCGCCTGCTCCGCGACGCCCGGCTTTGCGCCGAGGAGGAAGACGCGCTTCCCGCTCCGCGCGCAGTATGCGAGCATCGCCGTGCCGAACTCGATGCCCGGCACGCGGCCGCGCAGCGGCGTGCCGAGCAGCTTCGCGCCGTAGACGACGCCGATGCCGTCCGGCAGCACGAGGTCGGCGCCGTTGACCGCCGCGAGCGCCGCCGCGTCCGCGCGGCAGGTCTCCACGATCTCGGGATTCGGCGTCACGACGTAGTGCGCGCCCTCCGCGTCCAGCAGCTCGCGCCCGCGCGCGACCGCCTCCTCCATCGTCACGTCGTCGAAGCCGACGCCCAGCACCTCTATTCGCATAGCATTCCCCTGTTTCGTTTCCATAACTGATTTATGATACCATATTTTGTACGTCAGGTCAACTCATAGGCGCGCGTGTCCCTGTTACCCTAAGTGTTGCTGGATTATATCTTCGTTAAAATGCCTAAAATACCGTCTCCTTCGAATTCTGACCGGGAGAGCAACGGCAGGTTGCTTGTAAAATTGGCATCCTCGCGTTACAATTCAGCTATAAATG
>JAFSZQ010000092.1 GCA_017458885.1 Oscillospiraceae bacterium | reverse complement strand
GCTGGGCTGGAAGATGCCGGACTATCTCGCCATTTCCGTCGGCGACGGCTGCACCATCGCGGGCGTGTGGAAGGGCTTGAAAGACCTGTACGCCATCGGCTTTATCGACCGTCTGCCGCGTCTCATCTCCGCGCAGGCGGAGGGCTGCCACCCCATCAACCGCGCCATCGCGGACGGGAAGCCGTGGTCGCCGATGGAGGAGAACACGCTCGCGGACAGCATCGCCGTCGGCGTGCCGCGCAACGCGGACAAGGCGCTCGCCGCCATCCGCGAGAGCAACGGCATCGTCGTGAACGTCACGGACGAGGAGATCATGGCGGCGCAAAAGCTGCTCGGCACGACCTGCGGCGTGTTCGGCGAGCCGGCGGGCGTGACGGGCACGGCGGGGCTCAAGAAGCTCTGCGAGCAGGGCGTGATCGGGGCGGACGACACGGTGGTGTCGGTCGTCACGGGCAATGGGCTGAAGGACGTCGCGAACGCGATCGCGTTCTGCGGCGAGCCGATGAAGCTCCCGAACGATCTGGACGCGCTGGTCGCGGAGTTCGACAAGCGGGGGCTTGCAACGGAATAAAAAACGGGAGACCGCTTCGTGGTCTCCCGTTTTTTGCTATAGGGTGCCCCGCGTTGGCCGTGCAGCGTCCGTTATAACCTCACCCTCAGGCAAGGTGGGTCGCCTCCGTCCGGCATCACTGCTTCCAACGTCCGGCCGCAAACGCGGTCGGGAGGCCTGCAAACCGCCATCCGATCCGGCGTCCCGTATAACGAAATGTGGGTTATAGAAAAACGCTGTCACGCACCCCGCAGGGCGCTGTTTTTTTATTCCTCGTCCTCGAAAAGCTGCTCCATGAAGAGGTCGTAGACCGTGTTGATCTCGTCCTCGTCCTCGATCTGGACGAGCAGCTCCTCGCCGCCGTCCATCTCCGCCTTGAGGATGATGATGCCCTGTTCCTCCTCGCCTTCGCCGTCCTCGTCCACGACGGGGAAGAACGCGCGGTAGATCACGCCGTTGTGCTCCAGCGCGTCGATGAACTCCAGCTCGATCTCCTCGCCGGTCTCCTCGTCGATGACGGTCACGATGCTCGGGCCCAGCTCGTCGCTCATGGGGATCACCTCCGATGCTTGCTGAACGTATTATACCCCATATCGCCGCGCGATGCAAGTGCGGTTTGCAAAAAACCGTTCGCCCTTGCGCGACTTGACAGCCGTGGTATGATAAACTATACCGTACACCATGCGAGAAAGGAGGCGCCGCCATGGCAGAGACTGCCGCCGCCGCGCCGCGCGGAAGGAGAAAGCGCCGGAGCGCCGGCAACGTGATATGGGACGTGGCGAAGAAGGCGCTTTTCGTGCTCTTTACGCTCTGCGCCATCGGCGCGCTCACGGCGGGGCTGTTTTTCCACACGTTTATGCGCTACGCCGACACGGTGCTCGCGCCGGAGATGGACGTGGACATCCAGGCGCTCACGCTCAAGCAGAGCTCGACGGTCTACTATCAGGACAAGGCGAGCGGCGCGTGGCTGGAGCTGACGAAGCTCCACGGCAGCGAGAACCGCACCATCGTCACCTACGACCAGATACCCGACCACGTCGTCAAGGCGCTCATCGCCGTGGAGGACAAGCGGTTTTACGAGCACAAAGGCGTGGACTGGGTCGCCACGGCGGGGCAGGTGCGCAATATGCTCACGGGTAAGGACGTGCGCGGCGCGTCCACCATCACGCAGCAGGTCATCAAGAACGTCACGCACAACGACGAGGTCACGATCCGCCGGAAAATATTGGAGATCTTCCGTGCCCTGCGCGCGCATAAAAATTACTCGAACGAGGAGATATTGGAGACCTATTTCAACCTCGTCTACTACGGCGACGGCGCCTACGGCATCGAGGCGGCGGCGGAGACCTACTTCGGCAAGACCGCCTCGGAGCTCGACGTCGCCGAGGGCGCGGCGATCATCGGCATCACGCAGTATCCGTATCTGTACGACCCCTCGCGCGGCGAGAAGTACCGCGCCGCAAACAAGGAGCGGCAGGAGTGGGTGCTCAAGAAGATGTGGGAGCAGGGCTACCTGACCGAGGCGGAGTACGAGCGGGCGAAGAGCGAGCAGCTCGTCTTCGTCTGGGACGCGGACTTCGCCGGCGAGAGCGAAGCGGCGGCGGAGGCGGCGGCAACGGCGGCGAGCACGGAGCTGGACTCCTTCTTCGTCGAGCAGGTCTACCGCGACGTGGTCGCCGCGCTGGTCGAGCAGGGCTACGGCGAGCGCGTGGCGTCGCAGATGATCTACAACGGCGGCTACCAGATCTACTGCACGGTGGACCCCGAGATCCAGGAGTACGTCGAGCAGGTCTACGCCGACCGCGCCAATTTCAACTACAACTCCGCGAGCGGACAGCAGCTCCAGTCCGGCGTCACGATCATCGACAACCAGACGGGCGACATCGTCGCCATCGGCGGGCGCGTCGGCGAGCGCAAGGGCGCGCTGGAGTGGAGCTACGCCACCGGCAACACCCAGTGCGGCAGCGCCATCAAGCCGCTGTCCGTCTACGCCCCCGCCATCGACGCGGGGCTGCTGACCGCGGCGAGCGTCATCGACGACTATCCCGTCTACCGCATCGATGACGATCCGTGGCCGGTCAACGCCTACGACGGCTACAAGGGGCTGGTGACGATCCAGTACGCCCTGCGGCAGTCGTCGAACACCTGCGCGGTGCGGACGCTGCAAAGGCTGACCCCCGCCGCGTCCTACGCCTTCATGACCGAGAAGCTCGGCTTTACCACGCTCGACAGCGTAGACCTTGCCTCGCCGGGCGCGCTGGGACTGGGCGGGCTGCACGTCGGCGTGTCCACCGTCGCCATGGCGGCGGCGTACGAGACCTTCGCCGCGAACGGCGTCTACACCAAGCCGCGCACGTTCACGCAGGTGCTGGACGCGAACGGCAGCGTCGTCATCGACAACCAGCGCGAGTCGTGGGTCGCGATGAAGGAGACCACGGTCTACACGATGAACGAGCTGCTCAAAAACGTCATGCGCGCCGGCGGCACGGGCGTTTCCGCGGCGTTCGGCGGCATGACGCAGGCGGGCAAGACCGGCACGACCAACTCCAAGCACGACCGCTACTTCTGCGGCTACACGCCGTACTACACGGCGGCGGTCTGGTGCGGCTACGACCAGCCCGAGCGCATCCCGTCGGACAACCCCTCGGCGCTCGTGTGGAAAAAGCTCATGAGCCACATCCACGAGGGACTGGCGAACCGCGACTTCCCGACCACGGACGCGGGGATGGTCTCCGTCACCGTCTGCGACAAGACGGGGCTGCTCGCGGGCGACGGCTGCACGGAGACGCGCACCGTCCTCGTGGCGGAGGGCACCGCGCCGGTGCACGTCTGCGACGCGCACGTGACGGTGGACTACTGCACCGTCAGCAACGAGCCGGCGGGCGCGTTCTGCCCGAAGGACAAGCGCGAGGCGCACAGCGTGATCGACCTCACGCAGCCGAACACGGCGGAGGGCTTCGGCTACGTCCGCGAGCTGTTCTACCAGCCCATGACGCAGGCGCAGTACGACAGCTACGCCGCGCAGGTCGAGGCGGGGCTGCGCGACGAGATGCCCGACGGCGCGCCCCTCTACGCCGAGGACAGCGGGCAGATGCTCGCGGATATCCTGGCGGAGGGCACCTGCACCTGGCACCGCGCGCAGACGGAGCTCCCGACGGAGGAGCCGGAGGCGGAAGAGCCCATCGGGGACGACGAACCGGCGATCCCCGTCAGCGGCAGGGAGCAGGCCGAAGACGAAGGGGGTGACGCGCCGTGAAAACGCTGCTGCACGGAGGCACGGTCGTGAGCGGGAAGTCCGCGCGCCGTGCCGACGTGCTCCTCGACGGGGAGAAGATCGCGGCGGTCGGACGCCTCGGCGCGGCGGAGACGCGCGGCGCGGAGACCGTGGACGTGAGCGGCTGCCTGCTCTTCCCGGGCTTCATCGACGCGCACACGCACTTCGATCTCGACGTTGCGAACACGACCACGGCGGACGACTTTGACAGCGGCACGCGCGCCGCCGTACGCGGCGGCACGACCACCGTGATCGACTTCGCCTGCCCCGAAAAGGGGGAGACGCTCGCCCACGGGCTCAGGCTCTGGCACGAAAAGGCGGACGGCAGGTGCTGGTGCGACTACGGCTTCCACATGACCATCGACGACTGGAACGCAGGGATCGAACGCGAGCTGGACGATATGTTCGCCGCGGGGATCACGTCGTTCAAGATGTACCTGACCGACCCCGCGATGCTCCTGCCCGACCGCGCGCTCTACGAGGCGCTCTCCGCGCTGCGCGCCCGCGGGGGCGTGTGCGGCTTCCACTGCGAGAACGCGGGCGTCATCGACGCGAAGATCGCGGAGCTCAAGGCGGCGGGCATGGCGGACAAGGTGTTCGCCCACCCGCTCGCGCGCCCCGACTATCTGGAGGCGGAGGCGGTGGCGCGCATCCTGCGCATCGCGCAGGCGGCGGACGCGCCGGTCATCCTCGTCCACACGACGAACCGCGAATCCCTCGCGGAGATCGAGGCGGCGCGGCGGCGGGGTCAGACGGTCTACGTCGAGACCTGCCCGCAGTATCTGCTGCTCGACGATTCCGCGTACTACGCCCCCGACTGGGCGGAGGCGGCGAAGTACGTCTGCGCGCCGCCGCTGCGCAAGAAGGCGGACGCCGACGCGCTCTGGCGCGCGCTGCGGCGCGGGGACGTGCAGACCGTCTCGACCGACCACTGCGCGTTCACGCCCGAGCAGAAGGCGATGGGGCGCGGGGACTTCACGAAGATACCCGGCGGGCTGCCGGGCGTCGAGACGCGCGGCGAGCTGGTCTACACCGGCGGCGTCGCGCGGCGCATGAGCCTGTCGCTGCTCTGCCGCGCGCTTTCGGAGAATCCCGCGAAGCTCTACGGGCTGTACCCGCGCAAGGGCGCGCTCGCGGCGGGCAGCGACGCGGATATCGTGGTCTACGACCCCGAGGCGGATCGCGTCCTGCATGGCGCGGAGCTTGCGAGCAGGGCGGGCTACACGCCGTTCGAGGGCTTTGAGACCAGCGGCTCCATCCGCTCGGTGTACCTGCGCGGCGCGCTCGCGGTCGACCGCGGCGCGGTCGTCGGCGGACGGAACGGGCAATATCTGGCGCGCGAACGCTGCGCGCTTTGAGGAGGGAAGACCATGGTGAACTGGAAATACGTTCTGCTGGCGCAGTATCCCGCGTGCTTTTTGCTGGCGGTATCGTTCCTCTTCGGCTATCTGCGCTCGCGGAAGCGTTCGGCGGTGCGCTCGATCCTGTGGGTGCTGCTGTTTGCGGCGGCGATCGCGGCGGCGGTGCTGTTCGCGTTCCTCGGCGCGCACGAGGGCTACTGGACGGTCAAGACGCTGTTCCGCTTCGGCGCGGCGAGCTGGATCGGCGTGGCGCTGGCGCTCGCAGCGGGCGTCGCGCGGCTCATACACGTTATGGAGCGCAGGCGCGGCAGGAAGACGATGGAGCGCGAGCTGGAAAAGGCGGCGCGGGAGAAGGACGACGCCGTGGCGCAGGCGCGCGAGGACGGACGCCGTGCCGCGCAGGAGGAGGCGGAGGCGGTGCGCCTCGCCCGCG
>JAFSZQ010000091.1 GCA_017458885.1 Oscillospiraceae bacterium | reverse complement strand
CGTCGGCTACGACGAGGCGGGGCAGCTCACGGAAAAAATACGCCGCAAGCCCTACGCCGTCATCCTCTTCGACGAGATCGAAAAGGCGCACCCCGACGTGCTGAACATCCTGCTGCAAATCCTCGACGACGGCGAGATCACGGACTCCCACGGGCGCAGGGTCAACTTCGAGAACACGGTCATCGTCATGACCTCGAACGCGGGCAGCGACCGCAAGGGCGGCTCGCTCGGCTTCGGCATGAGCATGAACGAATTGAGCCGCGAGCGCGCGATGAAGGCGCTCGGCGAGTTCCTGCGCCCCGAGTTCATCAACCGCGTGGACGAGGTCATCTGCTTCAACCGCCTCGACGAGGCGCACTTCGCGGACATCGCGCGCATCATGCTCTCCGAGCTGCAAACGAGCCTCAAGGAGAAGGGGCTGCACTTTACTTACGACGACGCGGTGGTGGACTACCTCGTGCAAAAGTCGTTTTCCCAGACCTACGGCGCGCGCAATCTGCGCCGCGCCATCCAGAAGGAGCTGGAGGACGTCATGGCGGCAAAGATCATCGACTCCTACGAAAACCCCGTCACGGAGCTCAAGGCGGTGATGGCGGACGGCAAGCCGGCACTGCTGGCGATGTGAGGCGGCGCGATGAAGCTGTTTCGCAAGCACATGGAGAAGCACTGCGCCTACTGCGCCCACGGCAGCGCCGTCGGCGAGACGCAGGTCGCCTGCCCGCGCAAGGGCGTCGTGGACGCGGCGGGGCATTGCCGCCGCTTCCGCTACGACCCGCTCAAGCGCGTGCCGCCGCGTCCGGCGTCGCTCAAGACCGAACCATATGACGCGGAGGAGTTCCGGCTATGAACGTCAACAGGGTCTACGCGCTCTATTTCAGCCCCGCCGGCTCGACGCGCCGGCTCGTCGCGACGCTCGCAAACGCGCTTGCGCAGAGCTTTGAAGCGCCGCTGGAGACGCTTGATATCACGCTCCCCGCCGCGCGGGAGGAGACGCGCGCCTTTGCGGCGGGCGACCTCGTCGTCTGCGGCAGCCCGACCTACGCGGGGAAGCTCCCGAATAAAATACTGCCGTACTGGAAAGAAAAGCTGACGGGGGGCGGCGCGCTCGCCGTCGCGCTCGTGACGTTCGGCAACCGCGCGTTCGACAACTCGCTCGCGGAGCTGTGCGCCTGTCTCGCGGCGGACGGGTTCCACACCGTCGGCGCGGGCGCGTTCGCGTGCCGCCATGTGTTTTCGGACACGCTCGCGGCGGAACGCCCCGACAAGGACGACTACGGCGAGCTCGCGAAGCTCGGCGCGTCGGTGGCGACGCGCGTCGCCAAGGCGAACGAGCCGCCCGCCCCGCCCGCCGTCCCGGGCGACGCGGACGCGCCGTACTATGTGCCGCGCGGACTGGACGGCGAGCCGGTGAATTTTCTCAAGGCGAAGCCGAAGACAAGCGGCGCGTGCGTAAACTGCGGCGTGTGTGCGGCGCTGTGTCCGATGGGCGCGATCGACCCGCGGGACGCCGCGAGCGTGCCCGGGCTCTGCGTCAAGTGCCACGCCTGCGTCCGCGAGTGCCCGATGGGCGCGAAGTATTTTGACGATCCGGCGTTTTTGTCGCACAAGGCGATGCTGGAGCGCGAGTTTGGGCGCAGGGCGCGGTCGGAGACGTTTTCCTGACACCATTTTTTCTCTTTTCTTGCAAGAGAAAAAACGGTTTCAGACTTCCAAAAAAGAGAAAACGCCTGTCGGCGGCATTTCTTTTCATTTTGTGGGGTTTCGTGCCTGAATGACGTGAGTTTGCCCGTACGGGTTGGCGTTTGCTACCCCTTATTCGACGTTTTGTGGTAAACGGTAGGAAACGCTGTGCCGTTTGCTATCCAACGTCGAATAAGGGGTGGCAAATGCCTATCGCATCAACAAACAGCGTGACCCAGACACGAACCCCCACAAGGCATAGGAACCGCCGCCGATACGCGTCTTTCCTTCTACGGAAGTCTGAAACCATTTCTTCCTTTCGCAAGAGAAAGGAAGAAACGGTTTCAGTTTACGCCCCTTTCGGCGAGAGAAAGGAACAACCACCATGCAGCACTACAACATCACCGGTATGTCCTGCGCCGCGTGTCAGGCGCGGGTGGAGAAGGCGGTCTCCGCGGTGCCGGGCGTTGCGTCCTGCGCCGTCAGCCTGCTCACGAACTCCATGGGCGTCGAGGGCGACGCATCGCCCGCCGCCGTCGTCAAGGCGGTCGAGGACGCGGGATACGGCGCGTCGCTCCAAGGCGCGGCGGACGCCGCGCCGTCCGCCGGCGAGGACGCGCTCGCGGACCGCGAGACGCCCGTGCTCAAGCGCCGCCTGCTCGCGTCGCTGTGCCTGCTCGCGCCGCTGATGTACGGCTCGATGGGGCACATGATGTGGGGCTGGCCGCTGCCGCAGTTCTTCGACGGCAACCACGTCGCGATGGGGCTCGCGCAGATGCTCCTCGCGGCGGTCATTCTGCTCGTCAACCGGAAATTCTTCGTCAGTGGCGCGAAGAGCGTCCTGCACGGCGCGCCGAACATGGACACGCTCGTTGCGATGGGCAGCGGCGTGTCGTTCGCGTGGAGCGTGTGGGTGCTGTTCGCGATGACCCGCGCGGTCACGGACGGCGACGGCGCGGCGGTCATGGCGTACATGGACAGTTTTTACTTTGAGTCCGCCGCGATGATCGTCACGCTCATCACCGTCGGCAAGCTGCTTGAAGCCCGCTCCAAGGGCAAGACCACCGACGCGCTGCGCGCGCTGATGAAGCTCGCGCCCGAGACCGCCGTGCTCCTGCGCGGCGGCGTTGAGGTCGAAGTCCCCGTCGGGCAGGTGCGCGCGGGCGACGTGTTCGTCGTGAAGCCGGGCGAGCGCATCCCCGTGGACGGCGTGGTGACGGACGGCGCGAGCGCCGTCAACGAAGCCGCGCTCACGGGCGAGAGCGTCCCCGTGGACAAGGCGGCGGGCGACGCGGTCTCCGCCGCGACGATCAACCAGTCGGGCTACCTGCGCTGCGAGGCGACGCGCGTCGGCGAGGACACGACGCTCGCGCAGATCATCCGCATGGTCAGCGACGCCGCCGCGACCAAGGCGCCCATCGCCAAGGTCGCCGACCGCGTCTCCGGCGTGTTCGTGCCGGTGGTCGTCGCCATCGCCGCCGCGACGTTCGCCGTCTGGCTGCTTCTGGGGCAGGGCGTGGGCTACGCGCTCGCGCGCGGCGTCTCGGTGCTGGTCATCTCCTGCCCCTGCGCGCTGGGGCTCGCGACGCCGGTGGCGATCATGGTCGGCAGCGGCGTGGGCGCGAAAAACGGCGTGCTGTTCAAGACCTCCGCGTCGCTCGAGGCGCTCGGCAAGACGAGCGTCGTCGCGCTCGACAAGACGGGCACCATCACGCGCGGCGAGCCGGAGGTGACGGCGCTCGCGCCCGCGGACGGCGTGAGCGAAACGGAGCTGCTGACGCTCGCCGCGTCGCTCGAAGCCAAGAGCGAGCACCCGCTCGCGAAGGCGGTGCTGCGCGCGGCGGAGGCGCGGGGCGTCGCGCCCGCCGAGGTCGCGGATTTTTCCGCGCTCCCGGGCAACGGGCTGACGGCGGCGCAAAACGGTCATACGCTGCGCGGCGGCAGTGTAAGCTATATCGCGGCGCAGACCGCGCTGCCCGACGCGATGCGCTCGCGGGCGGAGGCGCTTGCGGAGCAGGGGAACACGCCGCTGCTCTTTACGCGCGACGGCGAGCTCCTCGGCGTCATCGCGGTCGCGGACACGCTCAAGGACGACAGCCCGCGCGCGATCCGCGAGCTGCAAGCCATGGGCGTCCGCGTCGTGATGCTGACCGGCGACAACGAGCGCACGGCGCGCGCCGTCGGCGAGCGCGCGGGCGTGGATGAGGTGATCTCCGGCGTCCTGCCCGACGGCAAGGAGGCGGTCGTCCGCGCGCTGCAAAAGCAGGGCGCCGTCGCGATGGTCGGCGACGGCATCAACGACGCGCCCGCGCTCACGCGCGCGGACGTCGGCGTCGCCATCGGCGCGGGCACGGACGTCGCCCTCGACGCGGCGGACGTGGTGCTGGTGAACAGCCGCCTCTCCGACGTGCCGGCGGCGGTGCGCCTCTCCCGCGCGACGCTGCGGAACATCCATCAAAACCTGTTCTGGGCGTTTTTCTACAACGCCGTGTGCATCCCGCTCGCGGCAGGCGCGTTCACGCGCTTCGGGCTGACGCTCGATCCGATGGCGGGCGCGGCGGCGATGAGTTTGTCGAGCTTCTGCGTCGTGACGAACGCGCTGCGGCTGAATTGGTTTGACCTGCGCGACGCGCGGCGCGACAAGCCGCGCAAGCGTCAGAATAACAAGAAGGAGGAGACTATGAGCAAGATCACGTTGGACGTCGAGGGCATGATGTGCGAGCACTGCGAATCGCGCGTCAAAAAGGCGCTCGAGGCGGTCGAGGGCGTCGCGTCCGCGACGGCGGACCGCGAGAGCAAGACCGCCGTCGTCGAGACGAACGGCAAGGTGGACGCGGAGGCGCTGAAGGCCGCGGTCGAGGCGCAGGATTATAAGGTGCTGGGGGTGCGCGCATGAAAGTCCTGATGATCAACGCGAGCCCCCGTCCGAACGGCAACACCGCGCTCGCGCTGCGCGAGATGGAGCGGGTATTTGCGGAGGCGGGCGTCGAGACCGAGACCGTGCGCATCGGCAGTCTGGCGGTGCGCGGCTGCATCGCCTGCGGGCACTGCTTCGAGGCGGGCAAATGCGTCTTCGACGACGTGGTGAACGAGACCGCGCCCAAGTTCGAGGCGGCGGACGGGCTGGTCGTCGCGACGCCGGTGTACTACGGCTCGCCGAGCGGCACGATCGAGACGTTCCTCGACCGGCTCTTTTACTCGACGCACTTCGACAAGACGATGAAGGTCGGCGCGTCGGTGGCGGTCTGCCGCCGCGGCGGCGCGAGCGCGACGTTCGACGCGCTGAACAAGTACTTCACGATCTCGAATATGCCCGTCGCGTCGAGCCAGTACTGGAACAGCGTCCACGGCCGCGAGCAGGGCGAGGCGGCGCAGGACGCCGAGGGCTTGCAGACGATGCGGACGCTCGCGCGGAACATGGCGTTTCTGATGAAGTCCATCGCGCTCGGGAAGGAGCGTTACGGGCTGCCCGAGACCGAGGAGCACGCCTGGACGCACTTCATCCGCTGATAAAAAAAGAACGGCGCAAGCCGTTCTTTTTTATCGCACCACGTCCACGCGCTCCACGCCGTAATATCGGAACGCCGCGACCGCCGCTCCGTCGATGCGCTCGCCGCAGACGAGGATCGGCACGGCGGGCGGACAGCTCACGCAGGGGGAGGCGAGCACGCGCCCGAGCGCGCGCGCCACGGGGAGCGTCTCCGTCGGCGCGAGCATCGCCTCGCGCGGCGAGAGCACGCGCTCCG
>JAFSZQ010000090.1 GCA_017458885.1 Oscillospiraceae bacterium | reverse complement strand
GCTCGACGGGGTGCAGGACCCCGGCAACGTCGGCACGATCCTGCGCACGGCGGACGCGTTCGACTGTGACGGCGTGTTCCTCGTGAACGCCTGCGCCGACCTCTACAACCCCAAGACCGTCCGCGCCACGATGGGCGCGCTCTTCCGCCAGCGGGTGTGGCGCTGTGCGCCGGACGCGCGCGCGGCGCGGTTGCGCGCGAGCGGGGTTCCGCGCGACGGCGCGGCGCTGCGCGGCGACACCGTGCCGCTCGGCGCGGCGGATCTGACCCGCGCGGCGGTCGCCGTCGGCAGCGAGGGCAGGGGCCTCAGCGCGGAGGTGCTCGCGCTGTGCGGCAAGACGATACGGATACCCATGAGCGAGCGTTGCGAGTCGCTCAACGCGGCGGCAGCGGCGGCGATCCTACTGTGGGAGATGAGGCAATGGCGGGAACCAAATACTGGGTCTGGCTGAGCGAGCGCAAGGGGCTTCCTACCCGCGTCAGGTTACAGCTTCTCGAGCACTTTGGCACGCCGGAGGACGTCTACTACGCGGAAACGGACGACTATCTGCAGGTCGAGGGCATGACGCCGAAGCTCGCGGCGTGCCTCGCGGACAAGAGCACCGCGGACGCCGACCGCATCCTCGGCGCGTGCGAGCGCCTTGGCGCGCGCGTGCTGACGATGCAGGACGCGGACTACCCGATGCGCCTTCGCAACATCTACGAGCCGCCGTGCCTGCTGTACGTCAAGGGCACGCTGCCGCTCATCGACGAGGAGGCGGCGATCGCGATGGTCGGCACGCGCCGCGCGACGCCCTACGGCGTCGAGACGGCGGAGGAGCTCGCCTACGCCATGGCGAAGCAGGGCGCGCTGATCGTCTCCGGCGGCGCGTACGGCATCGATACGGCGGCGCACAGAGGCGCTTTGCGTGCGGGCGCAAAAACGGTCGCGCTGCTCGGCTGCGGGCTGGACGTGGTCTACCCCGCGGGCAACGAATGGCTCTACCGCGACGTGGCGGCGTCCGGCGCGCTGGTGACGGAGTACCCGCCCGGCACGCCCGCCGTCGGCGCGCACTTCCCCGTGCGCAACCGCATCATCAGCGGGCTGTGCCTCGCTACCGTCGTCGTCGAGGCGCCGGACGCCCGAAGCGGCGCGCTCATCACCGCGCACACCGCGCTCGAGCAGGGGCGCGACGTGTTCGCCGTCCCGGGGCCGATCAAGGCGCCGATGAGCCGCGGCTGCAACCGCCTGATCGCGGACGGCGCGGCGGCGCTGGTCGCCGACACGGCGGACGTGCTGTGGGAGTACGAGGCGCGTTATCCGCATAAACTGCACTGCGCGCGGGTCGAGATGCCGCGGACGATGGGCGAGCAGCCGCCGCGGGAGGCGGCCGCCGAGCCGCCGGAGGACGAGCCGCGAAAGCTGCCCCCGCTGGACGTCCGCGCGGGGCAGACGCGCCTGACGGACGATCAGGTGCGCATCGTCAGGCAGCTCAAGGGCGGCGAGATGCAGGTCGACGACCTGATCGAAGCCGTCGACCTGCCGACGCGGCGGGTGCTCTCGGCGCTCACCGTATTGCAGATAGAGGGGCACGTCGCCGAGGGCGGCGGCAAGCGATTTTCCCTCAACGTCGATCTGATAGAGGAGTAACAGCGGTATGGCAACGAAACATCTGGTCATCGTCGAATCTCCGGCGAAGGCAAAGACCATCGGAAAGTATCTCGGCAGGGACTACACGGTGACCGCCAGCATGGGGCACCTGCGCGACCTGCCCAAGAGCACGCTCGGCGTGGACATCGAAAACGATTTCGCGCCCGACTACAAGCCCATCAAGGGCAAGGAAGCCCTCATCAAGGAGCTGAAAAAGTCCGCCAAGGAGAGCGACCTCGTCTACCTCGCGACCGACCCTGACCGCGAGGGCGAGGCGATCTCGTGGCACCTCAAGGCGCTGCTCGGGCTCGACGACGACAAGGCGAAGCGCGTCACGTTCAACGAGATCACGAAGAAGGTCGTCAGCGAGAGCATCCGCGCGCCGCGCGCCATCGACCAGAACCTCGTGGACGCGCAGCAGGCGCGGCGCGTCCTCGACCGCATCGTGGGCTACCAGCTCTCGCCGCTGCTGTGGAAGAAGGTGCGCCGCGGGCTGTCCGCGGGGCGCGTGCAGTCCGTCGCGATGCGCATGGTGGACGACCGCGAGAAGGAGATCGCGGCGTTCGTGCCCGAGGAGTACTGGACGCTCGACGCGATCCTGCGCGACAGGCCCGGGAGCAAGCCGTTTTCCGCGCGCTACTACGGCAAAAACGGCAAGAAGACCGAACCGGATTCTCAAGAGGCGGTGGACGCGATCGTCGCGGACACGAAGAGCGCCGCGTTCGTGGTGAAGTCCATCAAGCGCGCGGACAAGCAGCGTTCGCCGTCCCCGCCGTTCACGACCTCGACGCTCCAGCAGGAGGCGTCGCGCAAGCTGAACATGACCCCGCGCCGCACGATGGCGATCGCCCAGCAGCTCTACGAGGGCGTGGACGTCGCGGGCGAGGGCACGGTGGGTCTCATCACCTATATGCGCACCGACTCGCTGCGCATCTCCGAGGAGGCGCTCGCCGCCGCGAAGACGTTCATCCTCGACCGCTACGGCAAGGACTACTACCCGAATACGACGCGCCGCTTCCGCGCGCGGGCGGGCGCGCAGGACGCGCACGAGGCGATCCGCCCGTCGAACGTCGCGCTGACGCCGGAGCGCGTCAAAGCCGACCTCACGGGCGAGCAGTACCGCCTCTACCGCCTGATCTGGAGCCGCTTTTTGGCGAGCCAGATGGCGAACGCGGTCTACGACGGCGTGAGCGTCGAGATCGAGGCGAACGGGCACGACTTCCGCGCGAGCGCGAGCGAGCTGAAGTTCGCGGGCTACACCGCGCTCTACGAGGAGTCGCGCGACGACGAGAAAGAGGAGAAGTCCGCGAAGCTCCCGCCGCTGACCGAGGGGCAGGTCTTGACGCTCGACGGCTTCACGCCCGAGCAGCACTTCACCCAGCCGCCCACGCGCTACACGGACGCGACGCTCATCCGCGCGATGGAGCAAAACGGCATCGGCCGCCCGTCCACCTACGCGCCCACGGTCTCGACCATCCTCGACCGCGAGTACGTCGTCAAGGAGGGCAAGTACCTGCGCCCGACGCCGCTC
>JAFSZQ010000008.1 GCA_017458885.1 Oscillospiraceae bacterium | reverse complement strand
TTTGCCGCCGCAGACGCGGCAGCAGCGCGTCGAGGAGCGCGAGGAACACCGCGCCGACCGCGACGCCGACGGCGGCGGGCAGCCACGCGGGGAGCGGCCCCTCCGCCGCCTGCTCGATGGCGGGCAGCAGCAGGCTCCACACGGACGCGGCGGTCATCACGCCGCCCGCGAAGCCGAGCATCGCCGCCTGCGAGTTGTTCCCGCGCCCGAGCAGGAACACCGTCGCCGCGCCGAGCGTGGTCATCAGAAAGGTAAAGGATGTGCCGCAAGCGGCATAAACAAGCGCACGCATCATCGCGCCAAGCTCACTCCTTATCTGGTCGGGCAGCCGCCCGCAGTCCAGTATAGTCGGCGCTTTGCGCGCGGGTGACAAAAAAGCGGCGCTTTCGCGCCGCTTTTCCATTTTATAAATACTTCTGCATCCCGTCCGTGACGCTGCTCGCGTCCACCGACGCGGAGACCGTGAAGCGCACGCCGTGCAGCCCGCTGAAATGCTCCAGCCAGTCGAGGAACTGCTCCGCCTCGCGGTCGACCTTGCCGCCGACGATCTTGAACAGGTTGTCGATGAAGATGTGTGAAATATCGTAATTGCCGGCGTACAGCCCGCTGATGAACCCGCGCATCGCCTCGTAAGACGCGATCTCGTAATCACCGGCAACGATCAGGCGAACGTGATAGTGGACGTCAAAGGTCATCGCCTGCTTGTCCTCGATGCAGACGACGTTGCCCGCCTCCGACGCCGCCGCGCTGTTGACCAGCTCGATCAGCTTCTTGGTCTTTCCGGTGCCTTTGTCGCCCGCGATGAGACGAACCATGGGAACCACTCCTTTCGATGTATGTGAGATAAGCATAGCACACGGCACGCTTTTTTTCAATGGCGAAACTGTTAAATTTTACCGCCCCAGCTTCGCGCGCAGCTCCGCGCCCCGCGCCTCGTACCCGGGCTTGCCGAGCAGCGCGAACATATTCTTCTTGTACGCCTCGACGCCCGGCTGGTCGAACGGGTTCACGCCGAGCAGATAGCCCGAGAGCCCGCAGGCGTACTCGAAGAAGTAGATCAGCGCGCCGAGGCCGCGCGCGTCGCGCTTGCCCGCGCGGACGATCAGGTTCGGCACGCCGCCCTCGACGTGCGCGAGCAGCGTCCCGTCCATCGCCTGCGTGTTGATCTCGTGGAGCGTCTTGCCCGCGAGGAAGTTCAGCCCGTCGCCGTCCCGCGCGTCATGCGGCACGACCATCTGATCGTCGTCGGGGTCGAAGCGCACGACCGTCTCCATCAGCATCCGCTCGCCCTGCTGGATGTACTGTCCCATCGAGTGCAGGTCGGCGGTGAAATCGACGCTCGCGGGGAATATCCCGCGCCCGTCCTTGCCCTCGCTCTCGCCGTAGAGCTGCTTCCACCACTCCGCCATGAAGCGGAACGACGGCTCGAAGCAGGCGAGCAGCTCGACCTTCTTGCCCGCGCGGTACAGCGCGCCGCGCACGGCGGCGTACTGCCACGCGGGGTTGTCGAAGCCCTTGCCGCGGCAGCGCGCCATCGTCTCCGCCGCGCCCGCCATGAGCGCGCGGATATCGACGCCCGCGACCGCGATGGGCAGCAGCCCCACGGCGGTCAGCACGCTGTAGCGTCCGCCCACGTCGTCGGGCACGACGAAGGTCTCGTAGCCCTCGGCGTCCGCGAGGCTCTTGAGCGCGCCGCGGGCTCTGTCCGTCGTGGCGTAGATGCGCTTCGCCGCGCCGTCCTTGCCGTACTTCTCCTCCAGCAGCGCCTTGAAGAACCGGAACGCGACCGCCGGCTCCGTCGTCGTGCCGGACTTGGAGATGACGTTCACGGAGAAGTCCGCGTCCTTGACGAGATCGTAAATCTCGCGCGTCGCGGCGCTGGAGAGCCCGTTGCCGACGAAATAGACGTTGGGCGTATCCTTCTTTTTGAGGTTGTAATTCGGCGAGCCGAGGCACTCGATCACGCCGCGCGCGCCGAGGTACGACCCGCCGATGCCGATGACCACCAGCGCCTCGGAGTCGCCCTGTATCCGCTTCGCCGCGCGCTCGATGCGCGCGAACTCGTCGCGGTCGTAGTTCTCCGGCAGATGCACCCAGCCGATGAAATCGTCGCCCTTGCCGCCGCCGTTTTGCAGCCAGTCCGCCGCCTCGGACAGGGCGCGCTCGTCCTCGTAGGACGCGGAGAGGAACGGCGTCGCTTTGGATACGTCAACAGTCAACATGGTGAAACCCTCCTGCTTGCAACATTCATTGGGTCTACTGTAGCACAACCTCGCGCAAAGGACAAGGTTGCACGGGGGAAAAGTTTATGATAAAATAACCGTGTTTTCGGTCAAATACAGCGTGCAGCGCGCGTCCGTCGCCTCGACTGGCACCGCGGGCGCAAGCAGCCGTTCGCGGCAGACGCAGACCGTCGCGCACTTCAGCCGCGGCAGCAGGCGGTCGTAGTAGCCGCCGCCCTGCCCGAGGCGGTTGCCCGCGCGATCGAAGCTCACGCAGGGGACGACGGCGAAGCCGACGTCCTCCGGCGCGGCGGCGGGGCAGGAGCGTTTCGGCTCCAAAATGCTGAACACGCTCGCCTCCAGATCGGCGTCCAGGTCGCGCACGGCGCACAGCGCCAGCCGCCGCCCGCTCTCGCAGCGCGGCAGGAGCAGCGTTTTCCCCCGCGCGAGCGTCTCGCGCAGGAACGCGCGGGTGTCGAGCTCCCGCGCCGTGCCATGGAACGCAAGCACCGTCTGCGCGGCGGCAAACTCCGGCAGCGCCGCGAGCGCGCGGCAGACCGCCGCGCTGCTCTCCGCGCGGTACGTTTCGTCGAGCGCGCGTTCGCGCTCCCGTATCTCGGCGCGCAGGCGCCGTTTTGCTTCCGCAATGTCCATACCGTTATCCTACCACATTTTTTCGCCGAAAGGAAGTGCCCTCATGGCAGAACTGCTCCGCGGCGCGCCCGTCGCCCAGGCGCTGACGGAGGCGCTGCGCGCCGAGAGCGACAGACTGCGCGCACGCGGCGTTGTCCCGACGCTTGCCATCGTGCGCGTCGGCGCGCGCGACGCCGACCTCGCCTACGAACGCGGCGCGCGCAAACGCTGCGAGCAGTGCGGCGTCGCCGTGCGGCAGATCGCGCTGGGCGCGGACGCGACGCAATCCGCGCTGCTCGCGGAGCTCGCGCGGCTGAACGCCGACCGCGGCGTCCACGGCATCCTGCTGCTCCGCCCGCTGCCCGACGGCTTCGACGACGCGGCGGTCTGCGCCGCCGTCGCGCCCGAAAAGGACGTGGACGGCGTGACCGACGCGTCCATGGCGGCGATCTACTCCGGCGCGGGCGACGGCTTCGCGCCCTGCACCGCGGCGGCGTGCCTCGCGCTGCTCAAGCACTACGGCGTGCCCATCGACGGCAAGCGCGCGGTGGTCGTGGGGCGGAGCTTCGTCATCGGCAAGCCCGCGGCGATGCTGCTCCTGCGCGAGAACGCGACGGTCTCCGTCGCGCACACGCACACGGAAAACCTGCCCGCGCTCTGCCGCGCGGCGGACATCCTGCTCGTCGCCACGGGGCATCTGGGGCTGATCGGCGCGGAGCACGTCCGCGCGGGGCAGACGATCATCGACGTCGGCATCCACGCCGCGCCGGACGGCGCGCTGTGCGGCGACGTGCGCTTTGACGAGGCGGCGCGCGTCGCGGACGCGATCACGCCCGTGCCCGGCGGCGTCGGCGCGGTGACGACCGCGATGCTCTGCAAGCACGTTGTGGAAGCCGCGAAAAAAGCGCCCTGACGGGCGCTTTTTTTACAGCAGATACACGGTCTTGACCCCCAGCATACGGCACAGCGCGACCTTCTCCGCGACGTCGTCCTCGGACTCGTACCACACGACGCTGCTCCCGCGCGTCAGATACGAGCTGCCGTAGCGCGCCGAGCGGTAGGTCTTCGTCGATTTGTCCGCGAGCAGCGACGCGAGCCGCTCCCGCGTGATCGTCTTGCCCGTCGTCGCGTCGTAGGGCGCGGTGTTCAGCGCGACCGCGCCGCCCGCGCCCGCCTCGAGCGCGGCGGCGTAGACGTCCGCCAGCGGCGCGCGCGGACACATCGGGACGCTGCCGCTCCCGCTGTCGATGGACGCGACGCGGATCGCGCCGTCGGGCGCGGCGGCGGCCGTTTTTTGCTCGACCGCCGCGTGCAGGCGGTCGGAGACGCGCAGCAGCACGACCGCCGCCTGCTCGCGCGTGGCGACGGTCTTGGGCGCGAACTTCCCCGATCTCGCGCCGTCCATCAGCCCCATGTGGTACGCCAGCGCGACGTAGCCTCGGTTGGTCGTCACGTCGTCGAACGGGCAATCGCCCTGCGCGACGCCCGCGAGCGCGGCGTAGCCGAGGGCGCGGACGGTCATCGCCGCCAGCTCCTCGCGGCGCAGCGGCTCCGTGACGCCGGCGCGCGCGCCGAGCTTCAGCAGCGCGCCGTGGGCGTAAGCCGTCTCGA
>JAFSZQ010000089.1 GCA_017458885.1 Oscillospiraceae bacterium | reverse complement strand
GCTGAGTTTGCCGATGGGCGCGGCAGTCGGCGCCGGCTGTGTTTCGGGCGCTGCTGTCGCCGCCTGGGTTGCGGGCGCGGACCTTGAAAATCTCGCGAACGAGGCGGCGCTGCTCGCCGCGCGGCGGGACAAGAAGTACCTCGGCAGAGAGGAGTTCGACGAGGCGGAGCTCAAGGTGCTCGCCGGCCCCGAGAAGAAGAGCCGCGTCGTCACGCCGCACGAGCGGCGGCTCACGGCGTACCACGAGGCGGGGCACGCCGTCGTGATGCGCGCGCTGCCGACGCACGAGCCGGTGCACCGCATCACCATCGTCCCGCGCGGACAGGCGGGCGGGCTGACCATCGCGCTGCCGGAGGAGGATCGCGCGTATCAGTCCAAGCAGTATATGGAGGAGCAGATCGTGTCGCTCCTCGGCGGGCGCGTGGCGGAGGCGCTGATGCTCGGCGACGTGTCCACCGGCGCGTCGAACGACATCCAGCGCGCGAGCGCCATCGCGCGCAAGATGGTCACGGTCTACGGCATGAGCGAGAAGCTCGGCGCGGTGTCGTTCGAGACGGGGCACGACGAGATTTTCATCGGGCGCGAGATGGCGCGCTCCAAGAGCTACTCCGAGGAGGTCGCCGCGCAGATCGACGCCGAGGTCAAGCGCATCGTGGACGGGGCGTACGCCCGCTGCGAGGACATCCTCAAGCGCGACAGAGCGCGGCTCGTCGCCGTCGCGGAGTTCCTGCTGCGGCACGAGACCATGAGCGCCGAGGAGTTCAACGCCGTTTTTGTGCAATCCGACGAATGACGATATTGCGTTTACCCCTTGTCAGCGTCTCCGGTTTGGTCTAAAATAGTCATAATTGCGGACGTGTATGGATGCGCGTCCGCGCGATGAAAGGGAGGATCATGAAATGAAGAAAGTAGTTGCATTCGTTCTTGCGCTCGCGATGCTCTTCGCGCTCGCCGCCTGCGGCGGCAGCAACGGCGGGGAGGCCGCGGGCGGCGGGAGCGGCGCCGCGGACACCGTCAAGATCGGCGTGTTCGAGCCGCAGTCCGGCGACAACGGCGCCGGCGGCAAGCAGGAGATCCTTGGGATGCAGTACGCGAACGTCGTGACGCCGACCGTCGAGATCGGCGGCAAGACCTACAACGTCGAGCTCGTGTACGCGGACAACGCCTCCTCGAACGACAAGGCGCCCACCGCCGCGCAGACGCTCATCTCCAGCGGCGTGTCCGTCGTCCTCGGCTCCTACGGCTCTGGCGTGTCCATCGCCGCGGGCGATACGTTCGCCGCCGCGGGGATGCCCGCCATCGGCGTCACCTGCACCAACCCGCAGGTCACGAGCGGCTGCGACGTGTACTACCGCATCTGCTTCCTCGACCCGTTCCAGGGCACGGTGCTCGCGAACTACGCCAAGAACGAGCTCGGCGCGACCAAGGCGTACTGCCTGAGCAAGCAGGGCGACGACTACTCCGGCGGTCTCGTGAACTACTTCGTGCAGGCGTTCGGCGCGGCGGACTGCGTCCAGGAGACCTTCCCCGAGGGCACGAGCGACTACTCCACCTATATCACCAACGCCCAGAACCAGGGCTGCGACGTGTTCTTCTCTCCGGTCTCGACCGAGGCCGCGGCGCAGATCATCGCCAAGGCGGACGCCCAGACGCTGGGTATGCCCATCCTCGCGGGCGACACCTGGGATTCCAACGTCATCCTTGAGGCTGCCAAGGGCACCGACCTCAAGATCTGCGTGACGACCTTCTATCAGGAGGGCGCGGACGCGAACTTCGACGCGGGCATCAAGAAGTGGATCAACGAGGACGCCACCGCCAAGACCAACAACGGCGGCAACGACGAGATTTCCGCGGTCAGCGCGATGGGCTACGCCGCCTATTATGTCGCGCTGGAGGCGCTCTAGGCCGCCGGCACCACCGATCCGGCCAAGGTGCTTGAGGTTCTGCCGAACGTCACCTACACCGGCGTGACCGGCGCGAT
>JAFSZQ010000088.1 GCA_017458885.1 Oscillospiraceae bacterium | reverse complement strand
GCGCTCGTCGGCAGCGACGTGCCGTACTGCGTGCGCGGCGGGACCGCGCTCGCGGAGGGGCGCGGCGAGCGCCTGACGGCGCTGCCCGCCGCGCCGCGGTTTTACGCCGTGCTGTGCAAGCCGGACTTCGACGTTTCCACGCCCGAGCTGTTCGCGCGCGTGCGCGTATCGGAGCTGCATGACCGCCCCGACACGGACGGGATGCTCGCCGCGCTGCGCGGCGGCGACGCGGTGGGCGTCGCATCGCGGGTCGGCAACGTGTTCGAACAGGTCTTGCAAGAGGACGCGCGTATAAAAGTCTCCGCCATCGAGCGCCGCCTGCTCGCGCTCGGCGCGGACGCGGCGGCGATGAGCGGCTCGGGCCCGACGGTGTTCGGACTGTTCCGCGGCGAAGCCGCCGCGCGGACGGCGTACGACGCGCTGGCGCGTGACGGTGCGCGGACGTTTTTGACGCGCTTCGTTTGAAAACTTCAAAAACCGTCCATACTGGGATCAGGATTTCAGTATGGAGGTTTTTTTATGCGCAAGTGGGAAGTCTCGCTGCTGATCGCGGTCGCCGCGACCGTCGTGTGGTGCGCCGTCGCGCCGTCGCTGCTGCCGCGGTGGTGGACGGCGGCGTTCGCGCCGCTGTGCGACGGCATCCTGACCGCCGAGGCGGACGGCGGAGCGGTCGTGCTGCGCTCGAAGCTGTGGGAGCTGGTATCGGGCGTTTTTTGAATTGCCATCGGCGGCAAAAGATGGTACACTGATGCCAAATGACGACGAAAGGGGGCGGCGGGATGCTGCGGCTGCTGATGGGACGCGCGCGCACGGGCAAGTCCGAGCGCATCCTGTCCGAGATCGCGGCGGCGGGGCGCGCGCATCCCGAACGCCGCCAGATATTGCTCGTGCCCGAGCACGCCTCCCACGTCGCGGAGGTCGATATCTGCCGCGCGTGCGGCGACGCGGCGAGCCGCCACGCCGAGGTCTTGACGTTCAAGCTGCTCACCTCGCGCGTGCTGTCCATCACCGGCGGCAGCGCGGACGTGGCGCTCGACGCGGGCGGCAAGCTGCTCACGCTCCAGCGCGCGCTGCAGGAGCTCGCCCCCGCGCTCAGGGTCTACCGCAGCCCCTCGCGCCGCGGCGCGTTTCTCAAGAGCCTGCTCGACGTCATGGAGGAGCTGATCGCCTATGCCGTCGCGCCGGAAAAGCTCCTGGAGACGGCGGCGGACATCCCGGGCGAGAGCGGCGACAAGCTCCGCGATGTGGCGCTGCTCTACGGTGTGTACCTCGCGAAGCTGACCGAGGACGGGCGCGACGCGCGCGACCGTTTGGAGCGGCTGGAGGAGAACCTCGAGGCCTCGCGTTACATAGACGGGAAGGACGTCTATCTGGACGGCTTTTCCTACTTCACGGGGCGCGAGATGCGCATCCTGCGCGTCTTTCTGCGCCGCGCGAGGAGTGTGACCGTCGCGCTGCTCGGCGACGCGCACGACCGCGAGCTGTTCCGCGAGGGCTTCCTCGTCCGCGAGCAGCTCATCGCGGAGGCGAAGGACGCGGGCGTGCCCTGCGAGATCGACACGCTCCGCAACACCGTGCCGCAAAACGAACTCGACCACGTCGAGCACCACTTTTTCGGCGCGCGCGAGCCGTGGACGGGCAAGGGCGGCGACGTGCGCGTGTTCGAGTCCGCGAGCGCCTACGCGGAGGTCGAACGCACGGCGGCGGAGATCCTGCGCCTCGCCCGCGAAAACGGCTACCGCTGGCGCGAGATCACGGTCGCGGCGCGGGATCTGTCCGCCTACGAGGCGACCGTCGAGGACGTGTTCGCCTGTTATGGGATACCCCTTTACAGCGCCCGCCGCAGCGATATTTTACAGCAGCCGCTGACCGCGCTGCTGCTCGGCGCGCTGGACGCGGCGACGGGCGGGTTCGAGTACGAGGACGTGTTCCGCTGCCTCAAGACGGGGCTCGCGGGCGTGGACGCCGAGGCGTGCGACCTGCTCGAAAACTACGCGATCAAGTGGGATATCCGCGGCGCGATGTGGACGCGCGAGAGCGCGTGGACGGCGCATCCCGACGGCTACGGCGCGGACTGGGACGACGCGGCGAAGGCGCGGCTGGACGCGGTGAACGATCTGCGCGAGCGCGTGAGCGTACCGTTTGCGCATTTGCGCGAGGGCTTGCGGCGCGATACCGCGCGGGAAAAGGTCGCGGCGCTCTATGCGTATTTGGAGGAGATCGAACTGCCGCAGGCGCTGGAGGCGCTGACGAAGCGCCTCTTCGAAGGCGGCGACGCCCAGCGCGCGGAGGAGACGGCGCAGCTCTGGTCGATCCTCTGCGGCGTGATGGATCAGTTCGTGTCGATCCTCGGCGACGCGGCGCTCGACGGCGAGGAGTTCGCGCGGCTCATGTGCCTCGTGCTCACGCAGTACAGCGTCGGCACCATCCCCGCCGCGCTCGACCGCGTGAACCTCTCGGAGCTGACGCGCAACGACCGCCACACCGTCCGCGCGCTGTTCCTGCTCGGCGCGAACGACGGCGTACTGCCCGCCGTTGAGACGGGCGGCGGCGTGCTGCGCGAGGAAGACCGCGTCGCGCTCGAGGAGCGGGACATCCGCCTCGCGCCGCACGGCATGGCGACGTTCCACCTCGAGCTGCAAAACCTCTACGCCGCGCTCGCCCAGCCGACGGAAAAACTCTACGTCTCCTATCCGCTCTCCGACGCCTCCGGCGCGGCGCTGCGCCCGTCGTTTGCCGTCGGACGGCTGCGCGCGCTGCTGCCGGCGCTGAAAATCGAAACGGACGATACTGACAAGCTTTATCGCTTGTCAGCGATAAAGCCTGCCCTGGCATACGCGGGCGAGCACATCGGCGGCGCGGCGTGGCGCGCGCTGGAAGCCGACGGGACGCACGCCGCGGCGCTGCGTGCGATGCGCGCCGCTTTCGAGAGAGAGAGAGAAACGCTCTCGAGCGCCGCCGTGCGCGCGCTCTACGGGCAGAGCGTCACGCTCTCCGCCTCGCGGATGGACAAGGCGAGAGCCTGCCACTTCGCGTATTTCATGCAGTACGGCCTGCGTGCCAAAGAGCGCGCGGGCGCGGGCTTCGACGCGCCGCAGCGGGGCACCTTCGTCCACGACGTGATGGAGCGCACCCTGCGCGCCGCGCGGGAGGCGGGAGGGATCAAGACGCTCCCGAAGGACGACCTGCGGCGGCTGACGCGCGCGGCGATCGCGGCGTACATCGAGCGCGAGCTGCCGGACCTGACGGAGAAGACGGCGCGGTTCCGCTACCTGTTCCGCCGCCTGTGCGAGTCGACCTACCGCATGATGGACGAGGTCGCGGACGAGCTGCGCGAGAGCGATTTCGAGCCGCTTTCGTTCGAGCTCCGCTTCGGCGCGGACGGGCAGCTCCCCGCGATCCGCTTCCGGACGGAGGACGGCGACGTGCGCGTGAACGGGCAGGTCGACCGCGTGGACGGCTGGCTCTCGGGCGGCAAGCTGTACCTGCGCGTCGTGGACTACAAGACCGGCAAAAAGAGCTTTGACCTCGCGAGCCTGCGCTACGGTCTGGGCGTGCAGATGCTGCTCTACCTCTTCGCGCTCGAGCGCGAGGGGGGAGAGCTTTTCGGCGGACGCGAGATCGTCCCCGCCGGCGTGCTCTACACGCCCGCGCGGGACGAGATCCTGCGCCTGCCGCGCGACACGGACGACGAGACGCTCCGCCGCGAGGCGCAGAAAGCGCTGCGCCGGAGCGGCATGGTGCTCGCGGACGACGCCGTGCTCTACGCGATGGAGCACAGCGCGCTCACCGAGCCGCACCGCCTGCCCATCACGGTCAAGACCGGCAAGGACGGCGTGCGCACGCTCGGCGGGAGCCTCGCCACGGCGGAGCAGCTCGGGAAGCTCTCGCGCTACGTGGACAAGCTGATCCGCGACGTCGCGCGCGAGACGGCGCGCGGCAACATCGACGCCGACCCCTGCGCCCGCTCCGGGACGGATACGGCGTGTACCTACTGCCCCTACGCCGCCGCCTGCGGCTTCGAGCCGGGGCGAGGCGGCGACCGCTACGAGTACATCGCCGCGACGGACGCGGACGGGTTCTGGGCCGCCGTGGACGCGGCGGTGGACGGAAAGGGGGAGGACGATGCCTGACGTCATGCTCACGAGCGAGCAGCGCGCCGCCGTGGAGGATCGCGGGCGCTCGCTGCTGGTCTCCGCCGCCGCCGGCTCCGGCAAGACGAAGGTGCTCGTCGAGCGTCTGTTCTCCTACGTCGAGAACGAGGGCGCGGACCTCGACGACTTCCTCATCATCACCTACACCCGCGCCGCCGCCGCCGAGCTGCGCGGCAAGATCGCGTCCGCGCTCTCCGAGCGGCTGCAGGCAGACCCGACGAACGCGCATCTCCAGCGCCAGCTTCTGCGCGTCTACCGCGCGGACATCAAGACCGTGGACGCATTCTGCACGGCGCTGCTGCGCGAGAACTGCCACCTGCTCGGCGAGGACGAGCATCGCCGGACGCTCCGCCCCGACTTTCGCGTGCTCGACGAGCAGGACGCGAACGCACTTCGCGCGCGCGTGCTGACGCGGGTGCTGGACGGGTTCTACGAGGGGCTGGAGCCGAACGGCGGCGGCACGCTGCTCGCCGACACGCTCGGCGCGGGGCGCGACGACCGCGCGCTTGCCGCGCTGGTCGGGGAGCTGTACGACAAGATACAGGCGCAGCCGTATCCCGAGCGATGGCTCGCGGAGCAGGCGGCGCGCTGGGAAGCCGTGCCGGAGCGCATCGACGAGACCGTATACGGCGCGCTGCTGCTGGATGCGCTGCGCGGAAAGGCGCTGCACTTTGCATCGCTCCTCTCGCGCGGCGCGGACGAGATGGCGGGCGACGAAAAGCTCTCCGCGAGCTACGCGCCGGACTTCCGCTCCGCGGCGGCGTCGCTCACGGCGCTCGCGGCGGCGGCGGAGCG
>JAFSZQ010000087.1 GCA_017458885.1 Oscillospiraceae bacterium | reverse complement strand
GGCGCGGGCGCCGCCGCGCGGGCGGAGCGCGCGGGCGAGGAGCTGTCCCAGCCGCCGTTCCGCCTGAATCGCACCAATCGCACGCTCGAGAAGAACGGTGCGCGGGTAAAACTGACGCAGGTGGAGTACGCCATCGTCAAGCTCTTCATGGAGCACGCGGGCAAGGCGCTCTCCCGCGAAGAGATCTTGGACGCGGTCTGGGGGCACGGCTACTTCGGCGAGCCGAAGATCGTGGACGTCAATATGCGCCGCCTGCGCGTCAAGCTGGAGGACGACGCGCAGGAGCCGAAATACATCCAGACCGTCTGGGGCTACGGATACAAATGGAACGTCGAATGAGCTTTCCGCGGAGCCTGCGCATCCGGGGCTTACGCAAGCGTTGGCTCGTCAGCGCGGCGCTGCCGGTCGTGCTGCTGGTGCTCGCGGCGGTGACGGTGTTCACCGTCGCGTCCGCGCGGTATTACTACGACAGCGCGCGCTCGGGGCTCGAGGCGCGCGCCCGCGTCGCGGCGGACACCTTCACCGGCTACGGCGTGCGCAGCTACAGCGAATACTACCGCCTCGCCTCGTACTCGGTGGAGACGTTCGAGGAGAAGGACGTGCTGGAGCTGCAATTCATCAACGTGAACGGGCGCGTGCAGGCGTCGTCCTACGGGCTGACCGCCGGCACCTCGCCGGGCACGAGCGACGTCGAGCGCGCCGTCGGCGGGGAGCTTGCGTCGTTCCGCGGGCGCGACCCGCAGACGGGGGAGAACATCCTCTCCGTCTCATGCCCGCTGCTGTTCAACACGCGTGTGCGCGGCGTGCTGCGCTATGTGACGAGCCTGCGCGCCGTGGAGCATCAGATCTTTGTCAGCTTCCTCGCCGCGGCGGGGCTGGCGCTCGCGGCGGTCGCGCTGGTGCTGATCTCGAACGCGCTGTTCATCAACAGCGTCGTCGAGCCGGTCGCCGTCGTGTCCGACGCGGCGCGGCGCATCTCCGGCGGCAGCTACGGCATCCGCGTCGATAACCACTACCGCGACGAGCTGGGCGAGCTGGTGGACAACATCAACGATATGTCGCTCAAGATCTCGCAGGCGGAGCAGATCCAGCAGGAGTTCATCTCCTCCGTCTCCCACGAGCTGCGCACGCCGCTGACCGCCATCAACGGCTGGGCGGAGACGCTGGAGGTCGACCCCGTCGGCGACCCCGAGCAGACGCGGCGCGGGCTTGCCATCATCGGCAAGGAGTCCCGCCGCCTGACGACGATGGTCGAGGAGCTGCTGGACTTCACGAAGATACAGGACGGGCGCTTCACGCTCCGCGTCGGCGTGGTCGACCTCGTCTCCGAGCTGGAGGACGCCATCTACACCTACCGCGAGCTGTTCCGGCAGGAGGGCATCGAGGTGAGCTACGCGCCGCCGGAGGGGGACGTCCCGCCCGTCGCCGCGGACGGCGAGCGCATGAAACAGGTCTTCGCCAACGTGCTCGACAACGCCAGCAAGCACGGCGGCGCGGGCAAGCGCATCGACGTCTCGGCGCGCGCCGAGGGCGGCGCGCTGGTCATCCGCGTGCGCGACTACGGCCCGGGCATCCCGCCGGAGGAGCTGCCCTTCGTCAAGCAGAAGTTCTACAAGGGCTCGTCCAAGGCGCGCGGCAGCGGCATCGGGCTCGCCGTCTGCGACGAGATCGTGCGGCTCCACGGCGGCGCGTTCGACGTCGCCAACGCGGACGGCGGCGGCACCGGCGCGGTCGTGACCATTGTCCTCCCGCTCTCCGCGACGGGCGAGGGCGAAGCCGGATGAAAAATTTTCGTCGAACGACTGTTGCATTTTGAAACATTCTGTGCTAGGATAGAAAACGTAAGGGGTAATGAGCATGGCAGAAGGGCAGGGCTGCGCGCCCAAATTCCGCACGAGCATCGGCGGGCAGGCGCTGATCGAGGGCATCCTGATGCGCGGGCCGGGCAAGCAGGCGATCGTCGTCCGCTCGACGGAGGGGCTGGTCGTCAAGGAGGAGGCGATCACGCTCACGCGCGACAAGTATCCCATCCTGGGGCTGCCCGTCCTGCGCGGCGCGGTGACGTTCGTCGACTCGATGGTGCGCGGCGTCAAGGCGCTGCTGTTCTCGGCGGACTACTTCCCCGACGACGAGACCGTGCAGCCGTCGAAGTTTGACCGCTGGATCGAGCGGCACTTCAGCGGCGAGACCGCGCAAAAGCTCGTCGCGGGGCTGGCGGTCGCGCTCTCGCTGGGGCTGACGGTCGCGCTGTTTTTCCTGCTGCCGACGTTTCTCGCGGGCTTCGTCGATCCGTATATCCGCAGCGCGGCGGCGCACAACCTCGTGGAATCCGTGCTCAAGCTCGCGATCTTCTTCGCGTATCTGCTGCTGGTGTCGAAGCAGAAGGACATCCAGCGCGTGTTCCAGTACCACGGCGCGGAGCACAAGACCATCTTCTGCTACGAGGCGGGGCTGCCGCTGACGGTGGAGAACTGCCGCGCGCAGTCGCGCTTCCACCCCCGCTGCGGCACGAGCTTTTTGTTCGTGGTCATCGTCATCTCCGTCGTCGTCTCGAGCCTTGTGTTCAGCTTCGTGGAGTGGCGCGATCTCTGGGTGCGCTTCGCGCTGCACCTGCTGCTGCTCGTGCCCATCGTCGGCGTCGCCTACGAGTTCAACCGCTGGGTCGGCGGGCACGACACGGCGTTCACGCGCTTTCTCTCGCGGCCCGGGCTGTGGCTGCAAAACTTCACGACCAACGAGCCGGACGACAGTATGCTCGAAGTGGCGATCAAGGCGCTCGAGCTGGTGATACCGGCGGAAAAGGGCAAGGACGCTTGGTGATATGGCGACGACGTACAACAATCTCTATCTCGACCTGCGCCAGCGGTTCCGCGACGCGGGCGTGTTCGACCCGACCCGCGCGGCGCGGGAGCTGCTCTGCTCCGCCGCGGGCAAGACGAACGAGGAGTTCGTGCGCGACAGCCGGCTCTACGTCCCGCCCGAGGTCGAGCGCGCGGCGGAGGAGCTCGCGGCGCGGCACCTCGCGGGCGAGCCGGTGGCGTATCTGATCGGCGAGTGGGAGTTCTACGGTCTGCCGCTCGACATCTCGAAGGCGGTGCTCATCCCGCGCCCCGACACCGAGGTTTTGGCGACGCGCGCCATCGAGGCGGCGCAGGGCTACGACGAGCCGCGCGTGCTCGACCTCTGCGCGGGCAGCGGCTGCATTGGGCTCGCGGTCGCGTCGCGGGTGCCAAGCGCGCGCGTGCTGCTCGGCGAGCTGGACGAGGAGGCGATCAAGGTCTGCCGCCAGAACGTCCGCCGCAACGCTCTTGCCGCGCGCGTCAGCGTGCTGCGCATCGACGCGCGGGAAAAACCGTCGCGCCAGCTCGGGGAGTTCGACGTCATCGTGAGCAACCCGCCCTACATCCCCACGGCGGATATTGAGACGCTCGACGCCTCGGTGCGCGACCACGAGCCGCGCCTCGCGCTCGACGGCGGCGCGGACGGGCTGGATTTCTACCGCGTCATCTGCGAGAAGTGGCGCGACGCGCTGCGCGCCTACGGCAAGCTGCTGTTTGAAGTGGGCGTCGGGCAGGCGGACGCCGTGCTGCGGCTCATGCGCGCGAGCGGCTTCGGCGACGTGCAGGTCGTGCAGGACTGGAACGGCATCCCGCGCGTGGTATACGGCACGCGCTGGGACGAAATATAACGGGGAATAAGCGAATGGACAAAAACGAGATCAGGCTTTTCAACGACCGACAAATCCGCACCGCATGGGACGCGGAGAAGCAGGAGTGGTATTTTTCCATCGTGGATGTGGTCGGCGTGCTGACCGATCAGCCGGACTACGACGGCGCGAGAAATTATTGGAAAGTGTTGAAAAACCGTTTGGTAAAAGAGGGAGCTCAGTTGGTTACACTTTGTAACCAACTGAAAATGATTTCCCCAAAGGATGGAAAAAGCTACAATACCGACGTCGCCGACACAGAACAGCTGCTGCGGCTGATCCAGTCGATCCCCTCGCCCAAGGCGGAGCCGTTCAAGCTTTGGCTTGCGGAGACGGGGCGGCAGCGGTTGGAGGAGACCGCCGACCCCGAGCTTGCTATCCATCGCGCGCTGCTGATATACCGCCGCAAGGGGTATTCCGAAAAGTGGATCAATCAGCGGCTCAAGTCGATTGAGTTCCGCAAGGAGCTGACGGATGAATGGAGCCGTTCCGGCGTCAAGGACAGCGAGTATGCCAAGCTGACGAACGTGCTGACGCGGGCGTGGGCGGGGATGTCCGTTGGCGAGTATAAGGCGCACAAGGGACTGACCAAGGAAAGCCTGCGCGACAATATGACCAACACCGAGCTTGTGCTGAATATGCTTGCCGAGGTCTCGACCACGGAGATTTCCAAGGCGACCGATCCCAAGGGCTACGAAGCGAGCAAGCGCGTCGCGAAGCAGGGAGGAGCTGTGGCGCGGAACGCCAGAAAAGAGTTGGAGGAAAAAACCGGCGCGTCGGTCATCTCCAAGCACACGGCAAAGGATGTCGGGGAGTTGGATGACTGATTGCAGGCTATCACAATACATACGAGGAGGCATCACACTATGGCGGACAAGACCATGACTAAGGCGGCAAGCGCGGCTTCGGAGGAGAAAAAGCGCGCCCTCGAGACGGCGATGCAGCAGATCGAGCGCGCCTACGGCAAGGGCTCCATCATGCGCTACGGCGACGCCGCCGCGGCGGTGAGCGTCGAGGCGATCCCCACCGGTTCGCTCGCGCTCGACCTCGCGCTCGGCGTCGGCGGGCTGCCGCGCGGGCGCATCGTGGAGATCTACGGCCCCGAGTCCTCCGGCAAGACGACGCTCGCGCTCCACGTCCTCGCGCAGGCGCAGAAGGCGGGCGGCGAGGTCGCGTTCATCGACGCGGAGCACGCGCTCGACGTGACCTACGCCCGCGCGCTCGGCGTGAACGTGGAGGAGATGCTCATCTCCCAGCCCGACACCGGCGAGCAGGCGCTCGAGATCTGCGAGGCGCTGGTGCGCTCCGGCGCGATCGACGTCGTCGTGGTCGACTCCGTCGCCGCGCTTGTGCCGCGCGCGGAGATCGAGGGCGAGATGGGCGACAGCTTCGTCGGCCTCCACGCCCGCCTCATGTCGCAGGCGCTGCGCAAGCTGACCGGCGCGATCAACAAGACCAACACCATCGTCGTCTTCATCAACCAGCTGCGCGAGAAGGTCGGCGTGATGTACGGCAACCCGGAGGTCACCACCGGCGGCCGCGCGCTCAAG
>JAFSZQ010000086.1 GCA_017458885.1 Oscillospiraceae bacterium | reverse complement strand
TCGACGTTCGCGGGCGGCCCGCTCGCCTGCGCGCTCGCGATGACCACGCTCGACGTCATGCTCAACGAGGGCGTGCTCGACAACTGCGCCAAGGTCGGCGAGTACTTCCGCAAGCGCGCGCACGAGGTCATCGAGAAGAACCACCCGAACGCGGTGGACGAGATCCGCGGCCTGGGTCTGATCAACGGCATCCAGCTCAAGAAGGACAGCGGCCAGCCGGTCGTCGACCTCTGCTTCAAGGACAGCAAGGTGCTCATCAACAACACGAACGGCAACGTCCTGCGCTTCATTCCGCCGCTGGTCACCACCGAGGAGGAGGTCGACATCGTCATCAAGGCGGTGGACGACGCCATGACCAAGCTCGGCTGGTAAATTATGCTTGCCAAACGTCCGGCTTTGTGTTACCCTAACACTGTGAAAGGGGGGGACGCCACCGGACGTTTGGAAGGCAGTCCAGAGGGAGAAAGACAAAGGCTTACCGTAAAACACAGTTCACCATTCCACTAAAATGCAAATTTTATCGAAAGGTTGGTAACAAATCAATGAGCGAAGAGAAAAAGAGTTTCCCGAAGCCGAAACTGTGGCAGGCGCTGCTGGTGCTCGCCATCACGATTGGCGTCATGGCATGGATGATCATGACCGTCGACGAGGTCCACGGCCCGATGTTCATCGGCGTATGCGCGGCGGCGATCATGGCGCTGTGCATCGGTTTTAAGTGGGAAGACCTCGAGAAGATGATGATGGATGGCATCTACAAGGCGCTCCAGTCCATCATGATCCTCGCCATCGTCGGTATTCTCGTCGGCGTGTGGATCGACGCGGGCGTCGTCCCCTCGATGATCTACTACGGTCTCAAGATTTTGAGCCCGAAGATCTTCCTGGTCGCGGTCGTGCTGATCTGCTCGATCACCTCCCTTGCCACGGGTACGTCCTGGGGCACGATGGCGTCCATGGGCGTCGCGTTCCTCGGCATCTCTTACGGCATGGGCCTCAACCCCGCCATCACCGTCGGCGCCGTCCTCTCGGGCGCGTACTTCGGCGATAAGATGTCCCCGCTGTCCGACACGACGAACCTCGCGCCGGCAATGGCGGGCACGGACGTCATGAGCCACGTCAAGTTCATGATGCTCCCCACCGGCATCACCTACGGCATCTGCCTGATCGTGTTCCTGATCTTCGGCTTCACCGGCATCAGCGGCACCGCCGACATGAGCCAGGCGGCGGCGCTCGGCGACGCCATCGCGGACATCTTCAACGTCAATCTGCTGCTCCTGCTCCCGCCGATCATCGTCATCGCCGCTATCGCGATGAAGGTCCCGGCGATCCCGGGCATCAGCCTCGGCATCTTCTCCGGCGGCCTGCTCGGTATGCTGTTCCAGCCGAACTGCAACCTCGGCAGCCTGATGGTCGCGAGCTACGGCGGCTACTCCCTCGAAGCCTCCACCGGTCTTGAGGCGGTCGACAACCTGCTCGAGCGCGGCGGCATCGACTCGATGCTCTTCTCCATCTCCCTGACCATCATTGCGATGATGTTCGGCGGCATCATGGAGGGCACGGGCATGATGGGCGTCATCGTCGATCAGATCAAGAAGCTCGCGAAGTCTCCGGCGAGCCTCGTCACCGTGACCGAGGCGACCTGCCTGTTCTCCAACATCACGATGCCGGAGCAGTACATCTCCATCATCATCCCCGGCCGTATGTACGCCGACGAGTTCGCCAAGATGGGTCTGCATCCCGCTTGCTGCTCGAACGCGCTCGAGAGCGCCGGTACGGTCACGTCCGCGCTGGTTCCGTGGAACACCTGCGGCGCGTACATCACCTCGACCCTCGGTCTGACGGCGTGGGGCGCGGGCGGCTACGGTCCCTATGCGCTGTTCAACTGGCTCATGCCGGTCATCAATATCGTGATGGCGTACATGGGTCTGACCGTCGCGGATATGAACAACGTCCGTCTTGCGAAGAAGAAAAAGGCATAAGAAAGGCAGCTTGTGATGAACAACAGAGATCGTTTTCCGCAGTTGGAGGTCGATCTCGGCAAGCTGAAAGAGAACCTGACAGCGATCCGAGATCGCTGTCAGGATTCTTTTGTCGGGATCGTCGGCACCGTCAAGGGCGTCAACGCCTGGGACGCGGTCGTGCGCGTCTACGACGGGATGGACTTCCCATACCTCGCGTCCTCGCGCCTCGACCATCTGGAGCGGATGCGCGCGATGGGTGCGAAAACGCCGCTCATGCTCGTCCGCGTCCCGATGCTCTCGGAGCTTCGCGCGATGGTGGAGATCGCGGACGCGAGCCTGCAAAGCGACCTGACCGTGCTGCGCGCGACAGACGCCGCCGCGGCGCGGGCGGGGAAGACGCACGGCGTCGTGCTGATGATCGACCTCGGCGACCTGCGCGAGGGCTTCTGGAGCGCGGAGGAGCTGGTGGACGCGGCGGTGGAGGTCGAGACGAAGCTGCCGCACCTGCACCTGCTCGGCGTCGGCGTGAACCTGAGCTGTTATGGCTCGATCCTGCCCGACAAGCGCAATATGCAGGGGCTCGCGAGCCTCGCCTTCGACGTCGAGCGCGCCATCGGCAGACCCATCGAGATGGTCAGCGGCGGCGCCTCCACGTCGGTGTATATGGTGCTGAACGGCACAATGCCGTTTCGCGTCAACAACCTGCGCCTCGGCGAGATCGGGCTGCTCGGGCGCGCGAACTACGGCTGCGACCCCGACTTCACGCACCGCGACGTGTTCACGCTCCGCGCGGAGGTCATCGAGTGCCGCGACAAGCCGAGCTTCCCCGTGGGGCAGCTCACGGTGGACGCCTTCGGGCACACGGGGCACTATGAGGATCGCGGTATCCGCCGCCGCGCGCTGATCGCCCTCGGCAAGGTGGACTACGGCGACCCCGCCGACCTGTTCCCGCGCCTCGCGGGCGTCGAAGTGATCGGCGCGTCGAGCGACCACACCATCCTCGACGTCGAAGCGGCGAAGGACACGGTCAAGGTCGGCGACGTGTTGGAGTTCGACGTGAACTACGGCTCGCTGGTGAACCTGACGAAGAGCAGCGGCGTGTCGCTGGTGACAAAGGAATAGGGAACAGCGCCCCGCGGGGCGCTGTTCTTTTTGCATTTGGACTTCCCGCCCGCACATAGAGTAGGGCAGGGAGTTGATGCCAATGCTTTCCGCCGCGATCTACCTGCTGACGCACAGCCTGCTGCTCTCGCTGCACCTCGCGGGCAACACCGGCTCGTTCCCGAAGCCGCTCTCCGCGGCGGAGGAGCGCGCGTGCCTCGAACGCTTTGCGACCGGCGATCTGGAGGCGCGCAACACGCTCATCGAGCACAACCTGCGCCTCGTGGCGCACATCGTGAAGAAGTACTACGCGCAGGAGAGCGAGCAGGACGACCTCATTTCCATCGGCACCATCGGACTCATCAAGGGCATCTCGAGCTATAAGCCGGAGAAGAACACGCGGCTTGCGACCTACGCGGCGAAGTGCGTGGAGAACGAGATCCTGATGCACTTCCGCAGCCGGAAGAAGCTGCAAAACGAGGTCTCGCTCTCCGAGACGCTGGACGCCGACGGCGACGGCAACACGCTCTCCATCCTCGACGTGGTGGGCGTGGACGACACGATGTACGCCGACCTGCAGAACAAGGAGGACTGCGTCCGCGTGCGGCGGCTGGTGGGCGAGGTGCTCACGCCGCGCGAGCGGGAGATCGTCACGGCGCGCTACGGGCTGGGCGGGCAGATGCCGCGCACCCAGCGCGAGATCGCGGCAAAGCTCGGCATCTCGCGCAGCTACGTCTCGCGCATCGAAAAGCGCGCCCTCGAAAAGCTCGAGGACGCGCTCGGCGGGAAACGCTGAAAAAAGAGGGGCAAAGCCCCTCTTTTTTTATCGCTTGATGTTGAACGCGTTCTTGCCCGCGTAGACGGCGGCGTCGCCCAGCTCCTCCTCGATGCGCAGCAGCCGGTTGTACTTCGCCACGCGCTCGCTGCGGCTCGGCGCGCCGGTCTTGATCTGACCCGCGTTGAGCGCGACCGCGAGGTCGGCGATGGACGGGTCCTCGGTCTCGCCGGAGCGGTGGGAGACGATGGCGGTGTAGTGCGCCTTGTGCGCCATCTTGATGGCGTCGAGCGTCTCGCTGACGGAGCCGATC
>JAFSZQ010000085.1 GCA_017458885.1 Oscillospiraceae bacterium | reverse complement strand
GTGATGCCGCGGGGCCGCAGCACCTCGTCGAACACGCGGATGGCGTTCGGGATGCCGGACTTCAGCGTGTTGTAGGTATCCACGAGCAGCGTCGCGTTCGTGGGGTACATCTCGCAGTAGGTCTTGAACGCCTCGTACTCGCTGTCGAACATCTGCACCCATGCGTGCGCCATCGTGCCGAGCGCGGGCGTGCCGTAGAGCTGGTCGGAGATGGTGCAGGCGGTGCCGACGCAGCCCGCGATGTACGCGGCGCGCGCGCCGTCGATGGCGGCGGCGCTGCCCTGCGCGCGGCGGGAGCCGAACTCCATCACCGCGCGCCCCTTCGCGGCGCGGACGATGCGGTTCGCCTTGGTCGCGACGAGGCTCTGGTGGTTGACGGTCAGCAGCGTGAACGTCTCGATGAGCTGCGCCTCGATGGCGCGCGCGCGGACGACGACCATCGGCTCGCGCGGGAATACGGGCGTGCCCTCGGGGATCGCCCAGACGTCGCCGGTAAATTTAAACTCACGCAGGTAGTCGAGGAACTTCTCGCTGAACAGCCCGCGGCCGCGCAGATACGCGATGTCCTCCTCCGTGAAGTGCAGGTCTTCGATGTAGTCGATGAGCTGCTCCAGCCCCGCCGCGATGGCGAAGCCGCCCTTATCGGGCACCGAGCGGAAGAATGCGTCGAAGTAGGTGACGCGATCCGCCATGCCGCTTTCCAGATACCCGTTCGCCATGGTCAGCTCGTAGAAGTCGCAGAGCATGGTCATGTTCAGCTTTTCATCCGTTCTCATGGGCGAAAGACCCTTCTCGTTTCCGGCGCGGGGACGCCGCGCCTGTGATGCGCCCTATTATAGTCGTTCAGATACCATAAAGCAAGCGTTTTCGCGCTTGACTTCCCTGCTTTTCGCGCCTATGATGGAAAAAAACGACCGAAAGGAGCCGTGCCATGTCCTTTGCCATCGTCACCGACACCGCCGGCAACCTCCCCAACCGGCTGCTGCGGCAGCGCGGGATCGGCGTCCTGCCGCTCTCGTTTTCCGTGGACGGCGTGGAGCAGAGCGTCCCGACGCAGGAGGAGTTCGACGCCGCCGGCTTCTTTGCCGCCATGCGCGCGGGCGCGCGGGTCGTCACCTCCCAAGTCCCGCCGCAGGCGTACCTCGACTGCTTCTCCCCGCTGCTCGCGGCGGGGCGGGACGTGCTGTTCGTGAGCATCACGTCGGGCATCAGCGGCACCTACCAGTCGGCGCTCATGGCGGCGAAGGAGCTGCTCGAGACCTACCCCGGGCGCCGCATCCGCTGCGTCGATACCGGTACGGCGTCGCTCGGCGAGGGCTTGCAGGCGCTCCGCGCCGCCGAGCTGCGCGACGCGGGCAAAACGCTGGACGAGACAGTGGATATTCTTGAGGAGGAGCGTTTCCATATGTGTTCCGTCTTCACGGTCGGCGACCTCAAGTACCTCCGCGCCACCGGACGCCTCTCCGGCGTGGGCGCGCTGCTGGGCACGATGCTCGACATCAAGCCCATCCTCAAGGGCGACGAGACCTTCCACATCGTGCTCGCGGGCAAGGTCCGCGGGCGTCGGCGGGTCATCGAGGAGCTTGCGGCGCGCTACGAAAAATACGCCGTCGCACCGGAGGAGCAGCTCGTCGGCGTCGCGCACTGCGACTGCCGCGCCGACGCGGACGCGCTCATTGCCCTGCTCCGCCGCGGCCGAGCGCCGAAGGACGTGCTGCTCGTCGATTACGAGCCGGTCACCGGCTCCCACCTCGGCCCCGGCTCGCTGGCGCTGTTCTTCCGCGGCGACGCGGAGGTGCGCTCCCGATGAGCCGCGTCATTTTCCACTGCGACCTCAACAGCTTCTACGCCAGCGTCGAGCTGCTCTCCCACCCCGAGCTGCGCGACGTGCCCGTCGCGGTCTGCGGCGACCCCGAGGCGCGCCACGGCATCATCCTCGCGAAGAACGAGCCCGCGAAGCGGTACGGCGTCAAGACGGCGGAGACCGTCTGGCAGGCGCGGCGCAAGTGCCCCGCTCTCGTGCTGCTGCCGCCGCACCACGATCGCTACGCCGCGTACTCCCAGCGCGTCAACGCGATCTACGGCGAGTACACCGACCTTGTCGAGCCGTTCGGCATCGACGAGAGCTGGCTGGACGTGACCGGCTCGCTGCACCTCTTCGGCAGCGACGCAAAGGCGCTCGCGGATACCATCCGCGAGCGCGTCAAACGCGAGCTGGGGCTGACGATCTCCGTCGGCGTGTCGTTCAATAAGGTGTTCGCGAAGCTCGGCAGCGACTACAAAAAACCGGACGCGACGACCGTCATCCCGCCCGACGGCTGGCAGCGCATCGTCCATCCCCTCCCCGTGAGCGACCTGCTCTTCGTCGGGCGCGCGGCGAGCGAGGCGCTGGCGAAGTACGGCGTGCGCACCATCGGCGAGCTGGCAGCGTGTAAAGAGGAATCGCTTGACGCGCTGCTCGGCAAGCTGGGCGTGCAGCTCTACCGCTACGCCAACGGGCTGGACGACGCGCCCGTGCGCGCCGCGGGCGAGCGCGAGCGCGTGAAGTCCGTCGGCAACTCGACGACGTTCCGCCGCGACCTTACGAAGTGGGACGAGCTGCGCGACGGGATCGCGCTGCTCTCCGACTCCGTGGCGATGCGCCTGCGGCGGCGCGGGCTGTACTGCGGCGGCGTGGCGGTGGGGCTGAAGGACGCGAGCTTCAAGACCGTCTCGCGCCAAAAGACGCTGCCCCAGCCGACCCACCTCATGCGCGAGATCGAGGGCGCGGCGCTGGAGCTGCTGCGCGGCGCGTGGAAGCCGCCGACGCCCGTGCGGCTGCTGTCCGTCACGGCGATCCATCTGACGGACGGGCGGGAGACCTGCGAGCAGCTCGACCTGTTGGGCGCGCCGAGCGCGGCGCGGGAGAAACAGGAGGCGGTCGAGGACGCGATGGCGCGCATCCGCGCCAAGTACGGCAAGGACGCGATCGCCTACGCGCAAAACGGCGGGGGGACGGAGGAGCCGCCGCGCCCGCGATGAAAATTTTGGCAAAAACCGCGAAAATACCGCTTGACAAAGCGTCTTTGCGCCGTTACAATAGGAAAGCCGCTTTGAATGGGCAAAAAGCGTCAACGTCCGTTGACCGCCCCCGAGAGCGAGTCCGTACTAAAGGAAAGAGGTGCAACACATGCAGGCTATCATCGTTACCGGCGGTAAGCAGTACAGCGTCGCGGAGGGCGACACGCTGTTTATCGAGAAGCTGCCCGCCGAGGCGGGCGACGAGGTGACCTTCGACGAGGTGCTTGCCGTCGTGGACGGCGAGAACACGAAGTTCGGCGCTCCCACCGTGGCGGGCGCGAGCGTCTCCGCCAAGGTCGTCAAGAACGGTAAGGCCAAGAAGATCCGCGTCTTCAAGTATCTCCCCAAGAAGGGATACCGCAAACGCCAAGGTCATCGCCAGCCCTATACCAAGGTCGAGATCGGCAAGATCAGCGTCTGATGACTACGTTCACGTTCCTCACAGAGGGAAAGCGCATCACGGGCTTCGACGTCGAGGGGCACAGCGGCTTCGCGGAGGTCGGCAAGGACATCGTCTGCGCCGCCGTCACGAGCGCCGTGCGGCTGACTGAGGTCGTCGTCAACGACGTCTTCGGGCTCTCCGCGTCGGTCAAGGTGCGCGAAAAGTCCGGCTCCATCTCGCTCCGCGTCCCCGGCGGGCTGTCCGAGCGGGACGAGCACGCGGTGCAGGGGCTCCTGTCGGGGCTCATGCTCTACTGCGCGGAGCTGCGCGAAGAATATCCCGACCACATCGAAGTTTTGGAGGCGTAACGCCTCATTCTACAGAAAGGACGGCACCAATCATGCTGAACATCGGTCTTCAGTTTTTTGCCCATAAAAAAGGTATGGGCTCGACCAAGAACGGCCGCGATTCCAAGTCCAAGCGCCTCGGTCTCAAGCGCGCGGACGGGCAGCACGTTCTCGCGGGCAACATCCTCGTGCGCCAGCGCGGCACCCGCATCCACCCGGGCGTGAACGTCGGCATCGGCTCCGACGATACGCTCTACGCCAAGGAGAGCGGCGTGCTCCGTTTTGAGCGGCTCGGCAAGGACCGCAAGCAGGCTTGCGTCTACCCCGCCGAGGAGTAAGAGAGCAAAACCCCCGCTGACGCGGGGGTTTTTTCCACATTGGAGGTAATTCATGCCAGCATCCTTCATCGACACCGCGCGCATCAGCGTCCGCGCCGGCAAGGGCGGCAACGGCGCCGTCGCGTTCCACCGCGAGAAGTACGTCGCCGCGGGCGGCCCCGACGGCGGCGACGGCGGCGCGGGCGGCAGCGTCGTCCTGCAGGTGGACGACAACCTGTCCACGCTGATGGACTTCCGCTACAAGCGCAAATACGCCGCCGAGAACGGCGCGGACGGACAGGGCGCGCGGCGCAACGGCAAGGGCGGCAAGCCGCTCGTCATCCGCGTGCCGCGCGGGACGCTCGTGCGCGACGCGGAGACGAACGAGATCATTCAGGATATGTCCGGCGGCGAGCCGTTCGTGCTCTGCAAGGGCGGGCGCGGCGGCTGGGGCAACGCCCACTTCGCGACCCCCACGCGGCAGGTGCCGCGCTTCGCCAAGGCGGGGCTCGAGGGCGAGGCGCGCGACGTGATCCTCGAGCTGAAGCTGCTCGCGGACGTGGGGCTGATCGGCTTCCCGAACGTCGGCAAGTCGACGCTGCTCTCCGTCGTCAGCAAGGCGCAGCCGAAGATCGCGAACTACCATTTCACCACGCTCTTCCCCAACCTCGGCGTCGTATATGTGGACGAGGAGACGAGCTTCGTCCTCGCGGACATCCCGGGCATCATCGAGGGCGCGAGCGAGGGCGCGGGCCTGGGGCATGACTTCCTGCGCCACATCGACCGCTGCCGCCTGCTCGTGCACGTCGTGGACGTGTCGGGCAGCGAGGGGCGCGACCCCGCCGCGGACTTCGACGCGATCAACACGGAGCTTGCGCACTGGTCGCCGGAGCTGGCGCGGCGTCCGCAGCTCGTCGTCGCGAACAAGACCGACGTCATGACGGACGAGCGCCTGCTCGACGCCCTGCGCGCGCACGTGGAGCCGCTGGGCATCCCCGTCTTCCCCATCTCCGCCGCGAGCCACGTCGGCACGCGCGAGCTGGTGCGCGCCGTCGCGGAAAAGCTCGCGACGCTGCCGCCGGTGACGGTCTACGAGCCGACCTACGTCCCGCGCCCGCCGACGCCGGACGCGGACGAGCCGCTGGAGATCGAGCACGCGGACGGCGTGTGGTACGTCGCGGGCAAGTGGCTGGAGCGGCTGATGGCGAACGTCAACTTCTCCGACTACGAGAGCCGGATGTTCTTCGACAAGGCGCTGCGCGACAACGGCGTGTTCGCCCTGCTTGAGGAGCGCGGCGTGCAGGACGGCGACACGGTGGATCTGTACGGGCTGCAATTCGAATATCAACGCTGATAAAAAGGACGGAAGCTACTCGCTTCCGTCCTTGTCTTTGCCGCGGCAGTCCCGTGCGATACCCGTAAGCCGCCCGAGCATACCGCTCCAGCGGCTTTCCTTGAAATAATCCAGCAGGAATTCGGGAAACGCGCTGATGACGAATATCCCGCCGCTCCGCTCGAGCAGCGCGCGCTCTCTTTGGAAAACGTCCAGCGGCGTCTGCTCCTCCCGCTTGTACCACAGGTAGAGCTGCTCCGGCGGGACGTCCTCCCCGCGCAGGCAGCGGTATTTGTGCAGGTACGCCGCGCAGAAGTGCTCCCAATGCCCCTCCGTGTATGTATGGATCGGCTTGGACGCGAATGGATTGCCGTCGCTTGACAGGCGCTTGTAGTCGCCCGCCTCCTCGAGCGGGAGAACGCATCGGTAATGCGCCGCGCAGCTCGCCTTGTGTCCGTCGCGCAGCGCCTCGCACATCGGGTAGCTGATGTAGAGCTTGCCCTGCTCGGTCTCATTGTCGAAGAACGACAGCATCTCCTCGACGATCTCGGTCATGGTCTTCGCGCAGGTCTTTTTGATATTCCGCTCGTAGGCGTGCGGGTCGAAGTCGAGGAACAGGTAGACCTCCTGAAAGCTTTTCCGCGTCTTCCCCTCCAGCGCCCTTCCCGCCTCCGCGCTCCGCTCCCGCACGACCTCGACGACGTCGAGGTCGCCGTCCGCCGCCAGCTCCCCGTAGAGCATATAGATGTTCTCATGGAGCGGCAGGGGCAGCACCTCCACGTCCGTTTTGGGAAAGAAGACCGGCGCAAGCGAGTCCCAGTAGTCGAGCTCCCGCTTCTCGCCCTCGACGATCACCGCGATCTGCTTTTTATCAGCCACGGAACGCACCCGCCTTGAACATCTTTTGCAGGTTGTGCGCCCTGCGCAGCTCCTTTTCCGTCAGGTCGCACAGGGGCGATATGCGTCCCTCGTCCAGCCAGAAAAAGCAGTCCGGCCGCAGCAGGTCGTTGCTCAACAGGTCGGTGTTGTGCGTGGTCAGGATGACCTGCGTGCCCGGCAACCGCCTGACCGTCTTCACGACGCTCTCCGCCAGCTCGAAATGGTAAAATGCGTCGAACTCGTCCATGAAAACGAACGACGCCTCTTCCATCTTGATATACCAGTAGTAGAAGATCGTCAGCGCCTTTGTGCCGGTCGAGATGATGCGGAAAAAGGGGAAATCCCTGTTCTGATAGCGGGCAACCAGCTTTTTCTCCCCGTCCACATCCTTCTCCTCCAGCCGGATGCGGATGTTGTTTTCCTGCAAAAACGCCTCGAATTCCTTTGTCTTTCCGGCTTTGATGATGGAGGCGCCCACGCTGTCCGAGCCGCCCTTGAAGCCCTGGTATTTGTTCTTGTCCAGCGAATAGAACAGCAGCATCCGATCGACAAAGTCAATGAAGCTCTTGAATGCCTCCGTCTCGCGGTTCGCGCGCAATATCCCGTTGCGCCGGACATATTTCACGCGGGATATCTGGCTGTCCTCCGCGGCGAGGTCCAGCGTTTCCGCGCCCTCCAAGCCGACGTATCCGGCGTGCGTCAGGAAGTCGTATCGCAGCACCTCTCTGCCGCCGATCAGCAGCGTCTCGGACAGCAGCGTCTCCGCGTCCGATTTTTCGTAACGATAGACGACCTCCGTCCCGTCAAAGAGGAAGCTGTATGCAAAGGCGACCGGCTGCCCGGCGGGATTGTCCAGATTGTGATACGGCTCATACGATTCCCGTATCCACGTCCAGTCCGTCAGGTGTATGGTGATGTCGAACAGCGCAAGCCCCAGGGCGCTCTTTCCGCTGCCGTTGAAGCCGTATAAAACGGCCTTATCGACGACCCCGTTTCGAATGACCTCGGTGTTGAACTCATAATTCCCAGACCTGCCCAAGTCAAGCGTGAGCTTGCCGGGAAACGCCTTAAAATTTTCCACGCTGAATTTTGTCAACATCGCAGCGATCCTCCCCTTTTCAAGGACAGTATGCCACATCCCACGCAAAAATACAATACATTGCCGCAAAAAAATTACGGCAATGTATTGACAAAGGAAAGAGCGGCACATACGCCGCTCTTTTTCCATATCTCTTCAGCCCCCGTTCGCAAGCGCGCCGAAGTATTTCTCGTGCGCTTCGCGGTACTTGCGGTTGAAGTCCTCGTTGACGCCCTGATGGAGCTGGTGGATATACTCGTGATGGTTGTTCATGATGCGGCTGTCCGACTGCGAGAGCGTGTAGACGCCGAGGTTGGAGCACTGGTCGGAGATGCGCTCGATGTTCACCAGCACGTCGAGGTACGTCAGCCCCGCGATGGTCGTGCACCTGCCGTCGCGCACGCGCTTGATGTGGTTCGCGCGGAGCGTCGCCACGAGGTCGTCCACGACCTCCTCCACCGGCTCGATGTGCCGCGCGGCGCGCATATCCAGCGCCGTGAAGCTCTGGCAGGCATAGCCCAGGATCTCCTCCAGCGCCTCGCGCATGACGCGCAGCTCGTGCTTCGCGGCGTCCGTGAGCGCGATGTCCTTGTCGCGCAGCTCCTGCGCGTTCTCCGTCAGGTTCACGGCGTAGTCGCCGATGCGCTCGAACTCGGAAAAGCACTGGATATAGTAGTTCAGCAGCTCGTTGCCGTAGCCCATCTGGACGTGGGGCGAGAGCTTGATGAGGTAGTTGTCCACGCGGTCGGCGAGCAGGTCGATATTGTCCTCGTTCTCGTTGATGACGTCGATCTTGTGCCTGTCGTAGTCGAGCAGCACGTCCATCGCGTTCAGCACGCCCTCGCGGGCGAGCTGCGCCATGGTCGAGATCGCGCCGGACGCGCCGGAGAGCGCCAGCGCCGGCGAGGTAAAGAACTTCTCGTCCAGCAGCTCCAGCTCCTGCTCCACGCTGGTGCCCAGCTTCTCGTCGTCC
>JAFSZQ010000084.1 GCA_017458885.1 Oscillospiraceae bacterium | reverse complement strand
GTTCGCCTTGATGGACGCGACCGCCGCCTCGACCGCCTTCGCCATGCCCTTTTTCATCACGATGGGGTTCGCGCCGGCGGCGAGGTTCTTCAGCCCCTCGCGCACCATCGCCTGCGCGAGCAGGGTCGCGGTGGTGGTGCCGTCGCCCGCGACGTCGTTCGTCTTGGTCGAGACCTCGCGCACGAGCTGCGCGCCCATGTTCTCAAACGGGTCGTCCAGCTCGATCTCCTTGGCGATGGTCACGCCGTCGTTGGTGATCAGCGGCGCGCCGAACTTCTTGTCGAGCACGACGTTGCGCCCCTTGGGGCCCAGCGTTACCTTGACGGTGTCCGCGAGGGTGTTGACGCCGGCTTCGAGCGCCTTGCGCGCCTCCTCGCCGGATTTGATGAGCTTTGCCATGATGATTGCCTCCTTACTCTACGATAGCGAGAATATCGCTCTGGCGGACGATGGTGTACTCCACGTCGTCCACCTTGACCTCGGTGCCGGAATACTTGCTGGTGATGACCTTATCGCCGGGCTTGACGGTCATCACGACGTCGTGACCCTCGACCATGCCGCCGGGCCCCACGGCGATGACCTCGGCGACGGAGGGCTTCTCCTGCGCCTTGGCGGTGAGGATGATGCCGCCCTTGGTCGTCTCCTCGGCCTCGACGAGCTTGAGCACGACGCGGTCTGCAAGCGGTGTGAGTTTCATACGTATTGCCTCCTTACTATAGTTAGCACTCTTTTCGTTGGAGTGCTAATCGACGTTGCTATGATAGCGCAGACCCCTCGCAATTGCAAGAGGAATTTGGAAATTTTGGGAGAGATTTCCGAAAATTCACGGTTTGTTCAAAAAACGCGCGGCAAAAACGGAGGCGCGCTCCCGCGTGCCTCCGTTTTTGGGAAATCGGTTCAGCGCCAGCGTTCCGCCGCCGCGTCGAGCAGCCGGACCGCCGCCGCGACCGCCTCGTCGTCGGCGGGCGCGTAGTTGACCAGCGGCTCGCGCACGCCGCCGAGGTCGAGCCCCGCGCGGCGGCGCAGCGTCTCCTTGATGGCGGCGTACAGGTTGCACTTCGCGGCGCACAGAGCGTAGATGATGTTGTCCACGTCGTATTGCAGGGCGCGCGCCTCGTCGAGCCTGCCGTCTCCGGTCAGCTCCCAGAGCTTCAGGATCAGCTCCGGCATCGCGCCGTAGGTGCCGCCGATGCCGCCGTCCGCGCCCATGACGAGACCGGAGATCAACTGCTCGTCGGGGCCGTTGAATACGACGAACTCGCGTCCGCCCCGCGTGCCTTCGTCCTTGAACATCTGGATATCCTGCACGGGCATGGACGAGTTCTTGACGCCGACGACGCAGGGGTTTTTCAGCATCTCGCGCAGCAGGGGCAGCGTCAGCGCGACGCCCGCGAGCTGCGGGATGTTGTAAATGATGAAATCGGTGTTCGGCGCGGCGGCGCTGATGTCGTTCCAGTAGCGCGCGATGGCGTGCTCGGGCAGGTGGAAGTAGATGGGCGGGATGGACGCGATGGCGTCCACGCCGAGCTCCTCCGCGTGCCGCGCCAGCTCCCGCGAGTCGCGGGTGTTGTTGCAGGCGACGTGGGCGATGACGGTGAGCCTGCCGCGCGCGGCGTCCATGACGTTCTCCAGCACCAGCTTGCGCTCCGCGACGCTCTGGTAGATGCACTCGCCGGACGAGCCGCCGACGTAGACGCCCTTGACGCCCCGCTCGATGAAGTATTCGGTCAGCGCGCGCACCGCCCGCTCGGAGATCTCGCCCGCCTTGTCGTAGCAGGCGTAGAACGCGGGGATGACGCCCTGATACTTTGTGATGCCGCTCATAGGATGCCCCTCTCTTATTCGTAGACCAGTATCTTGAAGACCACCTTGGAGACCGCCGCCGGCTCGCCCACCGCGATCTTGAGGCGGTGCGCGTCGCCGGGGAAGACGACGAGGAAGTCGCCCGGGCGCAGGATGACGCTCTGCTCCGCGTCGCCGCGGAGACCGTAGAAGTCGTCCCGATGCTCGCGCAGCGTCAGGCCGTCGGGGTGCGCGACGTCCACGCGCTCGCAGCCCTCGCGCATCACATGGACGTCGAGATACCGCCTGTGCGCCTCGAAGAACGTCTCCTCAAACGGCAGCGTCCGGTAGTCGAAGCGCGTCACATAGAGCGCGTCGCCCTCCAACTGCTTCGTCTCCGTGCCGACGCCCGCGAGGAACTCCTCGGTCAGGCACGCCAGCGCGCGGTCGAGGCGGGGATGGACGCCGCGGTACGCCGCGGCGTCGCGGTTCTTGCCCCAGATCATGCGCTCACCCCTTGACCGCGCCCATCGTGATGCCCTGCGTGAAGTACTTCTGGAAGATCAGGAACACGATGATGATCGGCACGGACGCGAGCGCCGCGCCCGCCATGATGAGCCCGTAGTCCGTGGAGTTCTCCGCCTGCATCGTCGCGATGCCGAGCGAGATGGTCAGGTTCGAGTTGCTGGTGAGCATGATCAACTGCATGAAGTAGTCGTTCCACGAGTTGATGAACGTGAAGATTGCGAGCGCGCCGATGCCCGGCTTGATGATCGGCACGACCACGCTCGTGAACGTGCGCAGCTCGCTCGCGCCGTCGATGCGCGCCGCCTCCAGCATCTCGCCCGGGATGCCCTCGGAGAACTGCTTCATGAGGAACACGCCGAAGGGCCAGCCGACCGTCGGGAAGATGACCGCCCAGATGTTGTCGTAAAGCCCGAGGGCGGAGATCTCGCGGATGAGCGGGATGAGGATGACCTGCTTGGGCAGCGCCATCGCCGCGACGATCAGCGAGAAGATGACGTAGCGCCCACGGAAGCGTTTTTTCGCCAGCGCGTAGCCCGCCGCGGCGGCGGTGACGCAGGTGAGGAGCATCGCCATGACCGCCATGAAGACGGTGTTGAGCAGCCAGCGGATCGCCGCCGGCGCCGTGGCGCCGAGCACCTTGAGTTTCGTGAACGGGATCGGCAGCTCGTAGAGCGGGGCGCTCCGCTTGGTGAAGAGCACCTGGAAGTTGCGCAGCGTGAACTCGTGCGGGATCCACTCCGGCGTGGTCGCGTTGATGGCGGCGGGCGTTTTGAGCGCGCCGGTGATGATCCAATAGAGCGGGAACGCGAAGAGGATCGCAAAGAGGATGAGCAGGATCACCGAAACGACCTTGTACGCGGTGACCCGCTTGACGCCTGTATTCATGTCCGCACCCCCTTACTTTTCTTTCGCCAGCCGGAACTGCAGCGCCGAGAGCAGCCCGATGAAGATGGCGAGGATGACGCCCATCGCGTTGCCGTAGCCGAAGCGGTACAGCTTGAAGGCGGCGTAGTAGATGTAGTACATGACCGTCTCGGTGGCGTAGTTCGGGCCGCCGGAGGTCAGAAGCTGGATCAGCGCGAAGCACTGGAAGCTGTTGATGGTCGTGATGACGAGGATGTAGAGCGTGGTCGGCATGATGAGCGGCCAGCGCACCTTCCAGAAGGTCTGCATATCGGTCGCGCCGTCCACCTCCGCCGCCTCGACCAGCGTGGCGTCCACGTTGCCGAGCGCCGAGACGTACAGCACGATGGGCTGGCCCACCGAGGTCGTGAGCAGAATGATGATGATGCCCCACAGCGCGAACCGCTGGTCGCCGAGCCAGTTGATGTTCCTGTCGATGACGCCCGCGCCCTTGAGGACGTAGTTCAGCACGCCGTAGTAGTTGTTGTAGATCCACTTCCACACGACCGTGACGGCGACGGAGCCGGTGACCACGGGCAGGTAGAAGATGATGCGAAAGAGGCTCATGATGCTCTCTTTCATGCGGTAGATGGCGGACGCCACCCACAGCGAGAACACGCACACCACCGGAACGCTGACGAACACGATGATGAACGTGTTTTTGAGCGCCTTGAGGAACACGGCGTCCTTCCACAGCTCGGCGTAGTTGGCAAAGCCGACGAACACGTCGGGCGTGTTCCGGTCCATGCCCGCGTCAAAGAAGCTGGTGTAGACGCACAGCGCCATCGGGATCACAACGAAGCCGATGAAGAAAACGAGACTGGGCAGCATGAAGAGGTATCCCGCGATGTTCTCCCGCCGCGCCAGCGCCCTGCTCATACTGGGCTGGTTTGCCAAGGCAAAACCGCCTCCTTTCTGGAACTATCATGCAAGAGGCCCCCGCCCCGTATGGGACGGGGGCCTCCCGTTTCTGGCTCAAGCGCCGGCGTTCGCCTCGGCGCAAAACTGCTCGACCGCAGCCTTGATGGCGGCTTCGCTGCCGTCGCTCTGGCCGACCTGCTGGAGCATATTCCACCACGCGGTACGCGCCTGCGCCCAGCCCGGCGTGACCTGATAGTAGTCGCCGAGCATCGGCATCAGCTTGTTGTACTCCTGCATGATCTCATTGTCGCTCCACGCATTGACGGTGGTGCGGACGGGGAAGAAGTTCGCGGCGCGGACGGCGTCAATGGTATGCTCGCTGTCGCACATGAACTGGATGAACTGCTTGGCGGCGTCGATCTTCGCCTGATTGCCGTTGTCGAAGATACCGAAGCCCCAGATACCGCCCTGAAGCTGGACAGGACGGATGTTGTCCTCGCACGGGAACGCCATGAAGACGATCTCGCTGCCGTTGATGGTCTTGCCCGCGCCGGTGTCGGCGGAGTTGGGGTTGAGCTGCTGGGCGATGTTCCAGCAGAACGCCATCTTCAGCGTCTCGTTGTAGAACAGCGCGATCTCGTCGCCGCCGGCGATGGCGGGGTTGAACTCGATGCCCTTGAGGTCATAGAGCGTCTTGAGCGCCTTGATGTTCTCCTCGCTGTCCCATGTGTACTCGGTGTGGTCGGGGTCGGTGAACGCGCCCTCATAGAGGTTGTTCACCAGCGCGCGGGTGCCCTGGTCGCCGCCCTGTCCGCCGCAGAACACGGCGCCGACAGCGCCGCCGAAGTGCTCCTCCAGCGCGTTGACCGCAGCGATGAACTGTTCGGTCGTCCAGGTGTGGTTCTCAAGGTCGAGGTACTGATCCGCGCCGGCCTCCTTGAAGGCGTCGAGGTTGACGCCCATGCAGTGCGCCGTCATGACCAGCGGATACTCATACACCTCGCCGGTGGGCGCGTAGCACGCCTCCATCGCCGCGACGTTCAGCTCGCTGATGTCGTCGGGGCTGATGATGTCGGACAGATCGACCATGTACCCGGTCGCGCCCCAGTTGGCGACCAGACGCTCGGGGCCCTCCATGATGAGGTCGGGACCCTGCCCCGCGGTCAACGCGGTGTTGACCTTGTCGTCGCCGTCGGCGTAGGTCAGGTACTCGACCGTGACCGCGATGCCCGTCTCTGCGGTGAACGCGTCGGTGAGGGACTTGACGGTCGCCTCGTCGCCCCAGCCGCCGATGGGGTACGTCCAGAGCGTGATGGACGTGGCCGCGCCGTCCGCCGCGTCGTTCGCGGAGGGCGCGGCGTCCTCCGTCGAGGTGACGGTGCCGCCGCACGCCGCCAGTCCCAGAACCATGACCAGCGCCAGCGCGATCGCAAGAAACTTTTTCATATCGTAGCCTCCTTAAAAATTGGTATTGGAAGTACAGCCTCCAAGTAGATAGATTATACAAAATCACAAACAACGTGTCAAGACCGCTTTCTGTTTTTGGTCATACCGCCGAGAAAAGCGTGGAAAAATTCGGAACAATGCCGAAAGATACGCGCCGCGCCTTGACACGGCGGCGGGCGCCGTCTAATATGGAGCTACCCATAAACAGAGGAAGGCCGCCTATGAAAAAACACATCGTTTGCTTCGGCGATTCCAACACGCACGGCTACTGCGCCGACCCCGCCGACTGCGCCGACGGCGGGGCCCGCTTCAACGAGGACGAACGCTGGCCCTGCCTGCTGCAGCGGGCGCTCGGCGAGGACTTTCTGGTGCTGGAGGAGGGGCTCGGCGGGCGCACGACGGTGTTCCCCGACCCGCTGCACGAGTCCATGGACGCGGTGAGCGTCGCGTATCCGATCCTGATGTCCCATGAGCCGGTCGACCTGCTCATCGTCATGCTCGGCACGAACGACACGAAGGAACGTTTCGCCGCGAACGCGCCCGCCATCGCCGTCGGCATGGAGCGGCTGCTCCTCAAGTGCAAGTCCGTCGATTGCTGGGGCGGCAAGGCGCCGAACATCCTCGTCGTCTGCCCGCCGCCGCTCGGCGCGGGCTTTCACGACGAGGTCATGGGCGCGGGCTGCGTGGAGAGATCCGCCGCGCTGCCGCCGTACCTGAAGGCGGTCGCGGAACGCAGCGGCTGCGCCTATTTCGACGCGAAGGACTGCGAGATGAACGGCGTGGACTTCACGCATCTGACGCGGAAGGGGCACGCGCGGCTCGCCGCGGAGCTTGCGAAGCTGGTGCCGGCATTGGTATAACAGGAACGCCGTCCGACGGACGGCGTTCCTGTTTTTATTCCATCGGCGTTTCGCTGGTCTCCTCCAGCTTTTCCGCGTCCTCCCCGCTCAAATACCGCGGGAACACGCGCTCGAAGAACAGGCTCGTCAGCAGCGCGCACAGCGCGGGCGCGAAGCACGCCGCCCACCAGTGGGCAAGGGTGAACAGCCCCAGCTCCAGCGTCAGCAGCACGACGACCACCGTGCTCGGCAGGTGCCGCAGCGCGAGCGCCGCGGCGGTGCGGAATGCGTCGCGCAGGCGGAGCGTGAACCGCCCCAGCAGGGGGAACAGCCAGCAGACGACCCCCGCCGGAACGACGAGCGCGACGTCGTAGGCGACGAACAGCACCGCGCCGAGGTCGCTTCCCCAGTTGGCGCGCATGACCGCGTAGCCGAACGCGAGCGCCGCCGCAGCGGGCAGGCAGAGCAGCGTCGCCGCCGCGCCCTGCCCGAGATCGCCGCGCAGCGCGCGGAAGAAGACGCCGAACGTCCCCCGCTCGCCCTGCCGGAAGCATTTGACGACGGTGTAGTACAGCGCGGCGCTCGCGGCACCGGCGGTCACGACGGGCAGGCACAAAAGCGCCCAGAGAAGGCTCAAGCCCACCGCGTCCACGCAGCGGCTGACGAACCGCCACCACGCATTGTCGGGGTCAAAGACCTGATGCATTACTTTTTCTCAACTTCATCCATGAGCTTATCGACAAGGATCAGGCTGCGGGGCACATGGAACGGGCCCTTGAACGTGCTGCCCTTGCAGGGCGGCTCGGTGGGCAGCCCGTCGCGGCGCAGGTAGCCGTACCACTCGCCGTACTCCGCGTCGGCGAAGTGCCGCTTGCAGTAGTCGAGCGTCCTCTCGAACCAGTCGAGATAGTACTCGTCCCCCGTGTCGCGGTAGAAGGTCATCGCCGCGATCAATATCTCGTTGTGCGGCCACCAGAGCTTCATGTCGTGCTCGTACGCCTCGGGCGGCTTGCCCATGCAGTCGATGAAATACAGCAGCCCGCCGTAGGTCTCGTCCCAGCCCGCCGTGATGGCGTTGCGGAAGATGTTCTGCGCGATGGCGTGCAGCTCCCTGTCGCCGGTGAGGTTCGCCTGCTCCGCGAGGAACCAGCTCCCCTCGATGTCGTGCCCGGGGTTCACCACGCGCCCCGCCGTCGTGTCAGTCTGGAGCTCGCCGTGGACGCCCACGGTCTCGAGCACGCACTTGAGGTCGGGCTTGTAGTGGTACTTGACGATCTCGTCCACGCACTCCCTCGCCCGCGCGTCGTACAGCTCTCTGCGCTCGCCGTCGCAGCGGCGCAGGACGGCGGTGACGTTGAGGTAGATCATCGGATCGCCGAAGGCGCGTCCCGCGCGGGTCTCGGGGATGGTCTTGGGGCCGAGCCCCGTGGGATCCTCCATCAGCCCGTGGCGCAGCCGGTACGTCAGCTCGTAGGCGCGGCGCGCGCGCTCGAGCCGCGCGGCGTCGCCGGTGTTGGCGTAGTATTCGGCGTTCGCCATCGCGTAGAAGTCCTCGGAGAAGCAGTAGCGCCGCTGGCGCAGGGGCCTGCCGTCGCCGGTGACGGTGAAGTAGAGCCGCCCGCCCGCGCCGCGGTTGACGCAGTGCTCCTCGAGGAAGTCGAGGCAGCTCCGGCTGGCTTCCAGCCACTCGCGGCGCTTGCCGTAGTTGGTGCAGAGGTAGGCGTAGATCCAGCCGCAGCGCCCCTGCATCCACACGCTCTTGTCGGTGGAGAACACGTCGCCCCGACGGTCGAGGCAGGTGTAAACGCCGCCGTGCTCGCGGTCGAGCCCGTGCTTCAGCCAGAAGTCGGCGCTGATCCCGAGCTGCTCCTTCACCCATTGGTGGTTGTCGCGAAACCGCTGTCTGTCCATGCCAAGACCACCCTTTCATTCGTCGCTGCGGTCATTCTACCATCGGAGAAATATTTTCGCAAGCCCCTTGTCAGACAGGACGTTTTTTCGTATCATAGAGGGGAACGATCATACGAAGGAGGGCTTTCCCATGACGGTCTACGGCATCGACGTTCCGGTCAGAAACAGTCCCGTGCTCGATCCGGCGTTCGTCCCCATCGGGGCGTTCAACGCCGCGTTCCTCAAAACGGCGGAAAAGCCCGTCGGCGTCGCCGTGGAGCGCGCGGACGGGCAGATGGCGTCCGTGCGCACGTTCCTCCACGGCACGGCGGATATGCGCGACGCCGACCGCTACTACGTCGAGCGGCTCGTCAAGACGCTGCTGTGGACGAAGGGCGGCTTCCGCGTCATCGTCTCGGGCGACCGCGACGCCTATGAATGGCTCAAGGCCGCCTACGCGGACGACGGCGCGCGGGCGTTCGACGCCCGCTTCATGGCGGGCGTCTACGAGCGCCCCTTCGAGGTGCTCTGGAGCGACGAGCTGCCCGAGGCGAAGGACGCGCCGCAGCGCGTCGGCGGGAGCCTCGACGGCTGCCGCATCGGCTTCGACGCGGGCGGCAGCGACCGCAAGGTCAGCGCCGTCATCGACGGCGAGAGCGTCTACAGCGAGGAGGTCGTCTGGTTCCCCAAGACCAACGCCGACCCCGATTACCACTACGACGGCATCGTGGCGGCGCTCAAGAGCGCGGCGGCGCACCTGCCCCGCGTGGACGCGGTGGGCGTCTCGTCGGCGGGCATCTATATCAACAACCGCACGATGGTCGCGTCGCTGTTCCATCAAGTGCCGAAGGAGCTGTTCGACGCGAAGGTCAAGGACATCTACATCCGCGCCATCACGGACACGTTCGGCGACGTGCCCTACGCCGTCGTGAACGACGGCGACGTGTCGGCGCTCGCGGGCATGATGAGCCTCGGCGAGGGGAACGTGCTCGGCATCGCCATGGGCACGAGCGAGGCGGTCGGCTACGTCGACGCCGAGGGCCGCATCACGGGCTGGCTCAACGAGCTGGCGTTCGTGCCCGTGGACGCCGCGCGCGGCGCGATGCGCGACGAGTGGAGCGGCGATATTGGCTGCGGCGTCAAGTACTTCTCGCAGGACGGCGTCATCAAGCTCGCGCCCCGCGCGGGCATCGAGCTCCGCGAGAGCCTCTCCCCCGCCGAGAAGCTCAAGGCGGTGCAGCGGCTCATGGAGGCGGACAGCCTCGCCGCCGCGCAGGTCTACGACAGCATCGGGACGTATCTCGGACACACGCTCGCGTACTACTACGGGCTGTACGGTATGCGCCACGTCCTGCTGCTGGGGCGCGTCATGAGCGGCAAGGGCGGCGACCGCATCCTCGCGGAGGCGCGGCGCGTGCTGCGCGACGAGTACCCCGCCGTCGCGGACAAGTTCCTGCCCGCGCTGCCGGACGAGAAGTTCCGCCGCGTGGGGCAGTCGGCGGCGGCGGCGAGCCTGCCGACGCTCAAGTGAGGGCGCGGCGATGAGGATCTCCAACGCAAAGGTGTTTCTCGGCGGCGCGTTCGTTCGCGGCGGCGTCGATTTCGGCGCGACGATCGGCGCGGCCGGCGAAGCCGTGGACGGCGGCGCCGACGCGCGGGGCTGCTACCTGATCCCCGGGCTGATCGACGTCCACACCCACGCCGCCGTCGGCGCGGACGCAAGCGACGGCGAGCCGGAGGGCATGGTCAAACTGTCGCGCTACTACGCCGCGAAAGGCGTTACGAGCTGGTGCCCCACGACGATGACGCTCAAGGAGCCGGAGCTGACGCGCGCGATGCGCGTCATCCGCGATTTCGTCCGCCCCGCGGACGGCGCGAAGGTCGCGGGCGTCAATCTGGAGGGCCCGTTCGTCAGCTACGAAAAGCGCGGCGCGCAGAATCCCGACAACATCCACGCGCCCGACGCGGCGATGTTCCACCGTCTCAACGAGGCGAGCGGCGGCGCCGTGCGGCTCATCACCGTCGCGCCGGAGGAGCCGGACGCGCTCGCGTGCATCCGCGAGATCAGCAAGGACTGCACGGTCTCGCTCGGGCACACCACCGCCGACTACGACACGGCGATGGCGGCGTTCGACGCGGGCGCGCGCCACGCGACGCACCTGTTCAACGCGATGCCCGCCCTCGGCCACCGCGCCCCGGGCGTCGTCGCCGCGGCGTTCGACGCGGGCGCGACGGCGGAGCTGATCGCCGACGGGCTGCACGTCCACCCCGCCGTCGTGCGCCTGACGCACCGGCTGTTCGGAGACCGGCTCGTGCTGATCTCCGACTCGCTCCGCTGCGCGGGGATGCCGGACGGGGACTACACGCTCGGCGGTCAGCCCATCACGATGAAGGACGGCAAAGCGACGCTCAAGGGCAGCGACACGCTGGCGGGAAGCTGCATCCACCTCTACGACGCGCTGCGCCGCGCGGTGGCGTTCGGCGTGCCGCTCGAGGCGGCGGTCACCGCCGCGACGCTGACGCCCGCAAAGGTCATCGGGCGCGACGGCGAGCTCGGTTCGCTCGACCCCGGCAAATGCGCCGACTTCGTGTTGTTGGACGCAGGTCTTGCGATACGCGCCGTCTTCATCGACGGCAGGCAGGTCGCGGGAGCGGCGCTGGAATGAGCGGGGCGCGGTAAAGCTGCGACAAAAAAGAAGACGCCGATCGGCGTCTTCTTTTTTGTCATTGATCGTTCCAGGGGCTCCCTTCTTCCGGCAATGCGGGGTCGTCCGCATCCGCCGCGCCGCCGTCCGGCACAAGGACGCGAAGGAGCTCGACGTCCGCGTCCGTCAGCGCCTCGTTGACGCCCTCTTCATCGAGGTACAGCTTCTCGGACAGCGTATCGCCCGTCTCCGCGGCGTCGACGAGCATCAAATAGACCACGCAGTCGAGGCCCTCGCCGTCGCCCTCGTAGCGGAAC
>JAFSZQ010000083.1 GCA_017458885.1 Oscillospiraceae bacterium | reverse complement strand
ACTTCAACGATGAAGAATTGAAACTCCTCGCGGACACCGGCACCGGCGTCGCCCACTGCCCCATCTCCAACATGAAGCTCGCCTCCGGCGTGGCGCGGGTGCCGGAGATGCTGCGCCTCGGCGTACCCATCGGCCTCGCGGTGGACGGCTCCGCGTCCAACGACGGTTCGAGCCTTATGGAGGAGCTGCGCGTGGCGTTCCTGCTCCACCGGCTGCACGCGAGCCACGACGCGCCGTCGGGCTACGACATTTTGAAGCTGGCGACGCGCGGCAGCGCGCGGCTTCTGGGGCGCGACGACATCGGGCAGCTGGCCGTCGGCAAATGCTGCGACCTGTTCTTAGTGGACGCGCGGCGCTTGGAACTGGTCGGTTCGCTGTACGATCCCAAGTCGGTGCTGGCGACGGTGGGTCTCCGCGGCGCGGTGGATACCACCGTCGTGAACGGCAAAGTCGTGGTGGAGCACGGACGGCTCAAAACCGTGGACGAGGAACGCCTCGCGCATGACGCGGGCGACAAGTGCGCGGCGTATCTCAACCTATAAAAAAGCGGCGGGCTTTGCCCGTCGCTTTTTCTCTTACAAATACCGGTCCATCTTGCGCCACCAGTCCTCCAGACGCTCCTCCGCGCGATCCTGCTCGGAACGGATGTAGGCGCGCACCTGCTCGCGGCTCTCCTGCATCTTTTCCTGCCGCTCGCGCAGGAAGGCGCGGAACTCCTCGCGACCCTCGCGGATGTGGGAAAGCAGCTCGTCGCGGTCAGCGGTGAAGTCGTCGCGCATCTCGTCGCGCACTTCCTCGAGCAGCGCGAAGGTGTCCATCAGCTCGCCCTGCGACTTGAGGAAGCCGTCCATGGGCTTCTGGTGCTTGGGATATTTGCCGCTGCGATAGTCGTCGATGACGACCTCGTAGCGCTCATAGGCCCGCGCCACCGCGTCCTCCCACGAGAGGTAGAGCTGGCTCTGGGCGTTCTCGCCCACGCGGCGCATGGCGTCAGGGTCGGCGCAGAGCGCCGTCAGCTTCGCGGCGAGCGACGGTGCGTTCTCCTCGATGAAGAAGCCGTTTTGCCCGTCGGTGACGCCCTCGGCGGCGCAGGAGCCCGCGACCATCACCGTCGCCGTGGCGCTCGCCGCCGCCTCGCGCACGACGAGTCCGTTGGTATCGAACGTGGACGGGAACAGGAACAGGTCGGCGCGGGTGTACCAGCCGCGGATGGTCTCGCGGTCGGAGATCGCGCCGGTGAAGAAGCACACGTCGTCGAGACCCAGCTCGTGCGCGGTCTCGCGCACCTCCTTGCCGTCCGCGCCGTCGCCGATGATCACCATGCGGAACGCCGTGCCCTGCGCCTTGAGCGCCGCGAGCGCGTCGAGGATGATGCGAAGGCCCTTGTACCACATCAGCCGCCCGACAAAGAGGAACATCGGCACGTCGCGCGGCAAGTCATATCCCTTGACAGCCGCCTCCACCGCCGCGTCGTCCACGCCGCCGCGCGGCACATCCACGCCGTTTTCCATCACGCGCCACGCGCCCTCGTAGCCGAGGGATTCGAGGTTCTTGCCCGCGCCCTCGCTGACGACCCAGATCTCGTCGCAGGCGGAGACGTTCTCCACCAGAGCCTTGGTCGCGCTCTCCTGCAGCAGCTTGCTCTTGATCGCCTTGGCGATGTCGATGTCGAACTTGGTGTGGTAGGTCAGCACCAGCGGCACGTCCAGCACGTTGCGCAGCTCGCGGGCGAGGAACGTGCTCGCGATGGGGCAATGCGTGTGCAGCAGCTCCACGCGCTCGTCCTGCACGCGCCGCGCCGTCTCCGGCGAGAACGGGTAGCCCGCGACGTAGCCCACGAGCTTTCGCGTGTCGATGCTGGGATAGCGGATGACGGGATAAGCGTAGCCCTCGTCCGTCGCGCCGGGAACGCTCGGCGTCACGACCACGGCGTGGCCGTGGTGCGCTTCGATGTTCTTCGCGTAGTTCACGACCGCGTTGGACACGCCGTCGATCATCGGCGGGAACGAGTCGTTGAGTAAACAAATGGACTGTTTGTCAGACATAAAACCGTCTCCTTTGCTCGGAATCGCAAGGAGCAGTATAGCATGTTTTTCCGAAATATGCTATACTGTTTGCGTCGAAAGGGGGTGGCGTTTTGCGGACGCTCGATTACACCGTGCCGCCGGAGCGGGACGGCCAGCCGCTGCGCAACGTCCTGCGCGGGGAGCTGCGGCTCTCCTATACCCTGCTCAAAAGCCTCAAATGGCGGGAAAACGCCATTTTATTGAACGGCTCCCCCGCCCACGTCAACGCCGTCGTGCATGCCGGCGACACGGTTCGCGTCACGCTGACCGAGCGCCGCGCGGCGCAGGCGCTCGCGCCCTGCGACTTGCCGCTCGACATCGTCTATGAGGACGAGGATCTGCTCGTCATCAACAAGCCCGCGAACGTCGCCATGCACCCCCGCCGCGGCGACCCCGGCGCACCGGATATCGCCTCGGCGCTGGCAAGCTACCTCGGCGACGGCTCCGCCGCGCACTTCGTCAGCCGCCTCGACAAGGGCACGAGCGGCCTGTTTATCGCCGCCAAGACCGGCTACGTCCACGACCGGCTGCGCGTCGCGCTGCACACCGAGGGGCTGCGGCGCGAGTATCGCGCGATCGCCGTGGGCCGCGTCACGCCGGAGCGCGGGACGATCGACCTCCCCATCGGCCGCGCCGACGGCTCCATCGTCCGCCGCTGCGTGCGCGAGGACGGGCTGCCGTCCCAAACCGAGTACGAGGTGCTCTCGCAAAACGACGATCTTTCGTTTCTGCGGCTCGTGCCGTACACCGGGCGCACGCATCAGCTGCGCGTCCACATGGCGGCGCTGGGGTATCCGCTGGCGGGCGACTGGCTCTACGGCGTGGAGGACAAAAACCTCATCCCCCGCCCCGCGCTGCACTCGTATGAGCTGTGGTTCACCCAGCCGGTCACCGGCAAGGCGTTACACTTTACCGCGCCGCTGCCGGAGGACATGGCAGCGCTGTGTCGCCGGTGCTAACGCTCCGATCGCAGCAGCGCGTAGCAGCTCGTATCGCAAATGCCCTGATTGTTCCGGTCGGCGCTGCGCAGGGTACCCTCGTAGCGCATGCCGCACGTTTGCATGACCATGCCGGAGCGCGGATTGTTCGGGTCGTGCCGTGCCGCCACGCGGTTTGCCCCCACCGTGTCAAAAAAGAAGTCCATCACCGCGCGCAGCGCCTCGGACGTGACGCCCTGACGCCACCATGCTTTCCCGATGCAGTAGCCGATCTCCACCGCGTCGATGGCGTCGTCCACATGCACCGCGCTGATGCTGCCGATCGGGTCGCTGCCGTGGCTTTTGAGGACGATCGCCCACTGGTAGCAGGTATCCTTTTCGTAGGCGGCGACCCACTCCGCCAGCACCGCCCGGCTCACCTCCACGCTCGTATGCGTGGGCCAGGTCAGATACCTGGTCACGTCCGGGTCGGACGCCCAGTTCCGGTACATCGCCTGCGCGTCGTCGGCGGAAAAGCGCCGCAGGAGCAAGCGTT
>JAFSZQ010000082.1 GCA_017458885.1 Oscillospiraceae bacterium | reverse complement strand
TATTGTTCTCACTCGCCGCCGTGCTTGCCGCGTGCGGCGGGCAGCGGGACGCGGCGGGCGCAGGCGACCGCGCGCGGGCGGTCGAGGTCGCGCGCGAGCTGGAGGAGGAAGAACCGCAGGCCGCGCCCGCGCGAAAGCGGCTGCCGTACTGCTACGTCATCCTCGTCTCCGGCGTGGACGACGCGGGCGGCGGAAGCGACACGAACCTGCTCGTGCGCTTCGACGCGCCGAACAAGCGCGTCGATCTCGTGAGCCTGCCGCGCGACACGCTGCTCCACACCGCGCGGCACAGCAACAAGCTCAACTACGCTTACGCCTCCGGCGGCACGGAGCGCCTGCGGAGCGACGTGGAGGACCTGCTCGGCGTGCCGGTGGATTTCTGTGTTTCCGTCGGTCTCGACGGCTTTGCCGCGCTGGTGGACGCCATCGGCGGCGTGGAGTTCGACGTGCCCGCCGACATGGACTACGACGACCCCGCGCAGGGGCTGCACATCCACTTCGCCAAGGGGCTCCGCCGCCTGAACGGCGAGGAGGCGATGGAGGTCGTGCGCTGGCGCAAGAACAACGACGGCGGCGGCTACGCCGACGCCGATGTGGGGCGCATCGCGACGCAGCAGGCGTTTCTGCGCGCCGTCGCGGAGCAGGCGATGCGCATCGGAAACGCGCCCGCGCTGGCGCAGGCGCTCTTCTCCCACGTCAAGACCGACTTCTCGGCGGGCAACCTCGTCTGGCTCGCCGCCGGCGCGATGGACATTGACGCGGAGGACGTCCGCTTCCACACGCTGCCCGGCGACGGCGCGGGGTACTACCGCGGCGAGTCGGTCTACGTCCTCGACCCCGAGGCGACGCTCGCGCTCGTCAACGACGCGCTCAACCCCTACGACCAGCCCATCACGATGGACGAGTTGGACATCCTCGTCCCCTGATACGCTCCCAAAGGAGGGATACACGAATGAAACGCCTGACGCGGCGCGCGTTCGCGCTGCTGCTCGCGCTGACGCTGACCGTCCCCGCCCACGCGGCGGACGCGGCGCAGGCCGCGCTCCTGCCCCGCGCGCAGACCTACGCGGGGCAGTTTGCCGACGTGGACGCCGGAGACTGGTACTACCCCTACGTCGCCGCCGCCTACGAATACGCGCTGATGAACGGGCGCGGCAGCGGCTTCGCGCCGGACGCGGAGATCACGGTCGCGGAGCTGCTGACGCTCTCAGCGCGCCTGCGCGCCGCCCACGCGGGGGACGCAATCGCGGATACCGAGCCGTGGTCGGTCGAGCCGTACGTCGCCTACCTGCGCGCGCAGGGCGTCTACGACGACGCGCTGACGCCGCATCTTTCGGAGCGGGCGACCCGCGCCCAGCTCGCGGGCGTCTTCGCCGTCTCGCTGCCCGAGGACTGCTTCGACGGGCGCAACGACACGCTCGTGACCGACGCCTATGCCTCCGGCGGCTTCATCGCCGACGTGAGCGCGGACACGCCCTGCCAGCCGCAGATCCTCTGGCTCTACCGCCAGGGGCTGCTGGTCGGCGTGGACGGGGCGGGAAGCTACCGCCCGAACGACACGACGACGCGCGCCGAGACCGCCGCCATCGTCGCGCGCATGGCGGACCCCGCGCTGCGGCTCACGCCGGACTGGGTCGTGCTCCCGCCGTGGTCGGCGGCGGGCACGACGCTTTCGAGCATCGTCAAGGCGTCCGCCTACGAGCCGACGACCGCGCCCGAGTACGACGACGTGGAGAGCATCGACACGCTGGTGCGCCGGATGCTCGCCGCGGGCGAGAACACGATCGCCCTGCAATACTCCCCCCAGTCGGTCGCGCCGCGCTACCTCGAGCAGCTCGTGAACAGCTTCCTGACGCAGATCAAGTTCTACTGCGAGCAGATGTACGACTCCATCCTCTGCCGCCCGCTCGGCAACTACGCATACGAGCTGACCTTCTCCGCCGCCTCGTGCACGGGCGAGCAGCTCGCGCGCTACCGCGAGGCGGCGATGGCGCGCGCCATCGAGGTGCACGATATGCTCTGGGAGACGGGGCAGCTCGACGAGAGCATGAGCCAGTACGAGATCGCAAAGGTCTACTTCCTCTGGCTGTGCGACAACTGCGCCTACGACTGGGACAACGTGGACGACGACCGCTCGATCTGCCACCTCGCCTACAGCGCGCTCGTGAACGGCAAGGCGGTCTGCGACGGCTACACCGGCGCGTACGACCTCTTCCTGCGCATGGAGGGCATCGACTGCTACGCGCTGTACAACCGCGACCACATCTGGACGGTGGCGACGCTCGACAACGCGACCTACCACATCGACGTGACCTGGGGCGACCAGTCCGGCCGCGTCGATATGGACTGCTTCGGCATGACGATCGCGGAGTCGTACAGGCTGCACCCATGGTGACGAACATGAGCGAGCGAAAGACAAGCGTCCTGCGCGCGGCGTTTCTGCGCTCCGTTCCCGTGATGGCGGGCTACGTCGTGCTGGGGATCGGCTTCGGCATCCTGCTGCGCGGCGCGGGCTACGGCGTCCTCTGGGCGCTGGCGATGAGCCTGCTGATCTACGCCGGCTCGATGCAGTTCGTCGGCGTGAGCCTGCTCTCCGGCGGCGCGTCGCTGCTCACGGCGGCGCTGACGACCGTGACGGTCAACGCGCGGCATCTCTTTTACAGCATCTCGATGATCGGACGGTATCAGAACGCGAGGTACAAGCCCTACCTCGTCTTCGCGCTGACGGACGAGACCTACTCCATCCTCTCCGACGGCGCGGCGCCCGAGGGCGTCGATCCCGACCGCTACCGCCTGCTGGTCTCGGCGTTCGATCACGTCTACTGGGTGACGGGCAGCGTGCTGGGCAGCCTGCTCGGCAGCGTGCTCCCGTTCCCGACGCAGGGCATCGAGTTCTCGATGACCGCGCTGTTCCTCGCGTCGTTCACCGAGCAGTGGCTGAAGACGCGCGACCACGTTCCCGCGCTGACGGGGCTGCTCGGCACGCTCGCGTGCCTGCTGCTCTTCGGCGCGCGGAGCTTCCTCATCCCCGCGATGCTGCTCATCACGCTGGTGCTGACGCTGCTGCGCGGCAGGCGGAAGGGGGCGGCGGAATGAACCTCGGACATTCGGCGGCGCTGGTCGCGGTCATGGCGGCGGTCACGATGCTGCTGCGGTTTTTGCCGTTCCTCATCTTCTGCGCGGGCAAGCCCATCCCGCCCTACGTCGCCTACCTCGGCGAGGTGCTGCCCGCGGCGATCATCGGGATGCTGGTGGTCTACTGCCTCAAGGACACCGCCGTCGCCGCCGCGCCCCACGGCGCGCCGGAGGCGCTCGCCGCGCTGTGCGTGGTGGGCTTGCAGGCGTGGAAGCGCAACTCGCTGTTGAGCATCCTGTCGGGCACCGTGGTCTATATGCTGCTGGTGCAAGTCGTGTTTTAGCAAAAAAAGAAGCGCCTCGCGGCGCTTCTTTTTTTGCTCATATCGCGAAGTTCCCGTTCACGAACACGGGGATCTCCCGCCCGTCGCGGGTCGTGCCGACGATGGAGAGGTCGCGCGTGCCGATCATGAAATCGACGTGCTGGATCGACCAGTTCAGCCCGCGCTCCTTCAGCTCCTCGCGCGTCATCGCGACGCCGCCCTCGAGGCACTCGGGGTACGCCTCGCCGAAGGCGAGGTGGCAGCGCGCGTTCTCGTCAAAGAGCGTGTTGTAGTACAAAATGCCCTGGTTCGAGATGGGCGAGTCGTAGGGCACGAGCGCGACCTCGCCGAAGTACGACGCGCCCTCGTCCACCGTGTAGGCGGCTTTGAGGAACTCCCCGCCCTTTTCGGCGCGGGACTCGACGATCCTGCCGTCCTTGACGACGAAACGGAAGCCGTCGATGACGTTGCCGCTCTCCACGAGCGGGAGCGCCGCGTACACGATGCCGTTCACGCCGAGGCGGTGCGGCGCGGTGAAGACCTCCTCGGTCGGCATATTCGCGACGAACGCCTGCCCCTTCGGCGTGACGCTCCGCCCGCTCGACCAGAGGTGCCCCTCGGGCAGCTCGACCGTGAGGTCGGTGCCGAGGGCGTTCGTGTAATGCAGGCGCTTGAAGCGCAGCTCGTTGAGCTTGCTCCGCCGCGCCTCCAGCGTGTCGAGGTGTTCGCGCCACCGCTCCACCGCCGCGCCGTCGCCCGTGACGCGGACGGTGGCAAAGATGGCGTCCCAGAGCCGCCGCATCGCCTCGTCCTCCGGCACGCCGGGGAACACCTTTTTCGCCCAGCTCGGGATGGGGACGGAACCGATGCACCACGGCATCTCGTTGTTCATCTGCGCGTGGTAGAACGGCTCGAGCGCCGTGCCGCCCGCCTGCTGGGCGCGCACAATGCGGTCGGGCTCGACGCCGCGGAAGGTCTCGGGGTCGGTCGCCGAGATGGCGAGGTACGCCGCGCCCTGCGTCGCGTAGTCGTTGTAAAAGCGCCTGCGCCACTCGGGCACCTCGTCGAACACGGCGCCGTCGGCGCGCAGGTACCGCTCGCGGGCGAGGAAGTCGTCGCCCCACGACGTCACGACCTCGCGCGCGCCCAGGTCGTAGGCGGCGGAGGCGCACAGGCGCGCGAAATGCGCGCACTCCACCGGCGCGGCGAGCACCAGCGTCTGCCCCCGCTGCACGTTGCAGCCGACGGCGACGAGCAATCTTGCGTACTCTTGCAGCTTTGCTTCCATAAAACTCTCCTAGATATGCAGCAGCGTTCGCGCGAAGTTGAAGTAGATGAGCAGCGAGACCGCGTCCACCAGCGTCGTGATGAACGGCGAGGACATGACCGCGGGGTCGAAGCCGAGCTTCTTCGCCAGCAGCGGCAGCACGCAGCCGATGATCTTCGCGCACACGACGGTCAGCAGCATCGTCAGGCAGATGACCGCCGCGACGGTGATCGTGATCGGATTGTGGAACATGAGCCGGTCGACGAGCATGATCTTGACGAAGTTCGCCGCGGCGAGCGTCGCGCCGCAGATCACACCGACGCGGATCTCCTTCCAGATGACCTTCGGCAGGTCGGCAAACTCAATCTCGTCGAGCGAGATGCCGCGGATGACCGTGACGCTCGCCTGCCCGCCGCAGTTGCCGCCGGTGTCCATCAGCATCGGGATATACGCCGTCAGGATCGTGACGGCGGCAAGCGCGCTCTCAAAGCCCGCGATGATCTGGCCCGTGAACGTCGCCGATACCATCAGCAGCAGCAGCCATGGGATGCGCGCCTTCCACGTCTCCCACACGCCGGTCTTGAGGTAGGGCTTGTCGGAGGGCAGCATCGCCGCCATCTTCTCGATATCCTCCGTCGCCTCCTCTTCCATGACGTCGATGGCGTCGTCGAACGTGACGATGCCGACGAGCCGCCCCTCGGCATCCACGACGGGAAGCACGAAGAAGTCGTAGCGGCTGAACGCCTGCGCGACCTCCTCCTTGTCGTCGAGCGTGCCCACGGAGATGACGTTGGGGTCCATGAGCTCGCCGACGACGTCGTCCTCCTCGGCGAGCAGCAGGTCTCGGATGGTGACGACGCCGAGCAGGTGGCGGCCCTCGTCGGTGACGTAGCCGACGGAGATGATCTCCATGTCCGCCGCCGTGCGGCGGATGCGCTTGAACGCGTCCGCGACGGTCATCGTGCGCTTGAGGTCGATGACCTCCGTCGTCATCAGCGAGCCGGCGGAGTCCTCGGGGTACCTGAGTATCTGGTTGATGCTCTCTCTCGTCTCGTCGTCGGCGTGGCGCAAAATGCGCTTGACGACGTTGGCGGGCATCTCCTCGACGAGGTCGGCGGCGTCGTCGACGTACAGCTCGTCGAGGACTTCCTTGAGCTCCGTGTTGGAAAAGCCGCGAATCAGCAGCTCCTGCGCCTCGGGGTCGAGCTCGACAAACACCTCCGCCGCCGGCTCCTTGGGAAGCAGCCGGAACAGCAGCGGGAGCTGCCGCTCGTCGAGATCCTCGAACAGCGCGGCGATGTCCGCGGGTTCGAGCTGCGCGAGCTGGTCGCGCAGGGCGGCGTACTGCTTGCGCGCGAGCAGGTCGCGGATGCACGCGAGCAATTCCTCGCGATGCTCCTCAAAATCCACCATACCGGCTCCTCCTTTCCGCGTTTTGGGCTTATAGTTTATGCGTTTTTGCGCGCCGTGTCAAGCATTTGTGGGCGCTTTCGCACGTCTTGGCGTTGACTTCCCCGCGCGGACGTTGTAGAATAAGCGCAACCTCTTTCCGAGACCACCCGCAAGGGGGCAGAGGGGCAAACTGAACACGGCGGCGGCGAGGCTCACGACCTCCGAAAGGGGGTGGAGCTATGTACTTTTTGTATCTCACGTTACATATCAAAGGATATGTTCTTTCGTTGAGACTCAAAAGGGAAAACCGCCACCCTGCACGGTGACGGTTTTCTTTCTGAAAATCTAACTTACCTGTAGGGCCTTGCCGTTGTCGCGGTCTGCCCCTCTGTCTTTTATTATACCCTCCCCGCTTGCTTTGTCAAGCGCTTTTTGCGTTGAAACCGCGCAAAAGCTGTGCTATACTGTTCCCAAATCGACATTCCACGTTTTCGGAGGCGCGCGATGGTTTTTGCGTCAACGGTGTTCTTATTTCTGTTCCTGCCGCTGTCCCTGCTGCTGTATTATAACCCGCTCTGCCGCTCCCGCGGATACCGCAACGCGGTGCTGCTCGCGGTCAGCCTCGTGTTCTACGCCTGGGGCGAGCCGGTGTTCGTGGGGCTGATGCTGTTCTCGATCCTGTGGAACTACGTCTGCGGGCTGCGCATCGCGGCGCATGAGGAGAAGCGGGCGCGCAAGGCGTGGCTCACGGCGGCGATCGCGTTCGACCTCGTGCTGATGTTCACGTTCAAGTACCTCGCCTTTACGTTCGAGAACATTGGGCTGCTGCTCGGGAGCGCGAATTTTCCCAGTCTGCACATCGAGCTGCCCGTCGGCATCTCGTTTTTCACCTTCCAGATCATGTCCTACGTCTTCGACGTCTACTACCGCAAGGCGGAGGCGCAGCGGAGCATCTTCCGCCTCGCGCTCTATATCTCGATGTTCCCGCAGCTCATCGCGGGGCCGATCGTGCGCTACGGCACGGTGGCGGACGAGATCGAGCGCCGCCGCGAGAACCTGCCCGACTTCTCGCGCGGCGTGACGCGGACGGTGTGCGGGCTGGCGAAAAAGGTGCTGCTCGCGAACTACGTCGCGCTGATCGCGGACAACATCTTCGCCCTCGTCGGCACGGAGCTCGCGGTCACGACGGCGTGGCTCGGCGCGGTGGCGTACAGCTTTCAGGTGTACTTCGACTTCTCCGGCTACAGCGACATGGCGATCGGCATGGGGCTGATGTTCGGCTTCCACTTTGAGGAGAACTTCAACTACTCGTTCACCTGCGACAGCATCACCGACTTTTGGCGGCGGCAGCACATTTCGCTGTCCAAGTGGTTCCGCGACTACGTCTACATCCCGCTCGGCGGCAGCCGCGTGTCGAAGCCGCGCTGGGTGTGGAACCTGTTCGTCGTGTGGCTGCTGACGGGCATCTGGCACGGCGCGAACTGGACGTTCTGGCTCTGGGGGCTCTACTACTTCGTGCTGCTGGTGTTTGAAAAATTCACCGGCTTCCCGAACCAGCTCACGGGCGCGGCGCGACCGCTGCGCCACGTCTATGCGCTCGCGCTGACCGCCGTGGGCATGGTCATCTTCCGTGCCGAGAGCCTCCCGCACACGGCGCGCTACATCGCCAATCTATTCGGCGTCGGCGCGTCGGGCTGGACGGACAACGTGTTCCCGTACTACGTCGCAAACGGCAAGTGGGTGCTGCTCGCCTGCGCGGTGTTCAGCCTGCCCGTGCTGCCGTGGCTGCGCGACCTGTTCGAGACGGGCAGGCTGAGCCGCTGCCGCGGCGCGGTCGTCTGCTACGACCTCGCGCGCTCCGCGGCGATGCTCTCGCTGCTGGCGGTGTGCGTCGCCGTGTGCGCCAAGAGCGCGTACAACCCGTTCATCTACTATCACTTTTGAGGAGGACGCCATGCCCCGCAGGAGCATTTACGAGCTTGCCGCGCTGGCGGCGGTCGCGGGTCTGACGCTGATGCTGTTCGGCGTCGGCTGGCGGATGCTGACCTACCGCCCCGAGACGCCGCCGGAGCTTGACGCCGCCCCCGCGCGGGAGCTGACCGCCGAGGAGCGCGAGGCGCTGCGCGACGCGGACGGCATCGTGTGGTCGACGCGCGTGGACTGGGCGGCGCTCTACCCGCCGGAGGCGGAGGCGGAGGCCGCGCCCGACACCGCGCTCGCCCGCTTCGCGGCGTGGGTCGAGGACTTGCAGGAGCGCACGCGCCCCTACGAGGAGCGCGCGGACGCGCTGGAGCAGCGCGTCACCGACTACGCCACCGACTACGCGCCCGGCTACCGCACGATGGTCGAGGCGGCGAACCGCTATGACGCGATCCTCGGCTGGGAGATCGCGGGCGTGGAGAGCTACAACCCCGTCATCATGGCGGAGGACAACTACTTCATCACCTGCGTCGCGCGGCAGGATCGCGAAGCGCGCGCGGCGGAGATCGCGGACTTGCGCGACTACTGCGCCTCGCTCGGCATGGCGCACCTCTACGTCACGACGCCGAACGATACCTGCCGCTACGATACGGGCATCTCCGGCGTGATGGACTTCTACAACCAGAACGCCGACCGCCTGCAAGCGGCATTGCGAGAGGCGGATGTCGATACCATCGACCTGCGTGAAACCCTGCACGAGGCGGGGATGGACCACCACAAGAGCTTCTACCAGACCGACCACCACTGGCTGCCGGAGACGGGACGCTGGGCGGCGGGCGTGATCGCGGAAACGCTCAACGCGGACTACGGGTTCGATATCGACCTCACGCTCTTTGACGCCGACCGTTGGCGCGCCGAGGTCTACGAGGACTGGTTCCTCGGCTCGCAGGGGAAAAAGGTGACGCTTACGCGCGCGAAACCCGAGGATTTTACGCTATTTTATCCAAAATTTGACACACAAATACACATTGAGATACCCTCGCTGGACGTGGACAAGACGGGCGATTTCTCGGTCTTCTACCGCTACGGCGCGGTGGAGCCGCGCGACTACTACGCGCAGAGCCCCTACGCGGCGTACTTCTACGGCGACAACGCGCTCACCCGCGTCCACAACGAGCTGCGCGGCGACGGCAAGCGCGTGCTCGTGCTCGGGCACTCGTTCGACAACTGCGTGCTGCCGTTCCTCGCGCTGGGCGTGGAGTATCTGGACTCCATCGACCCGCGCGAGTTCACGGGGAGCCTTACGACGTTCCTGCGGGAAAATCCCTACGACGTGGTCATCGAGCTGTTTACGGAGTAAGCGGCGCACAGTTTTTCTTTATTTTTCCTTAACATATGGTATAATACCACAATCATCCCACGGAAGGGGGCGGGCGCTTGTCCGACTTTCTGGAGCGGCACCGCTTCGCCAGAGGCGCCGCGCTGCTGCTGCGGCGCTACTACGACCACCATGTCGCGCGCGACAGCGCCGCGCTGACCTATTACCTGCTCTTCGCGCTGTTCCCGCTGCTCATCTTTCTGAACAACCTCGTCGCCGTGTGGGCGCTCGACCTCGACGCGCTGCTCACGGAGTTCGCCGGCGTCATCCCGCGCGACGTGGTCGAGCTGCTGCGCCAGTACGTCGCCTACCTCTCGCGCGTGTCGAGCCGAGCGCTGATGTGGTTCAGCCTCGTGTTCACCATCTACTTCCCCTACCGCGCGGTGAACGCGCTGTTCCTGTCCGTGCGCAAGGCGTACGACGCCGGTATGCCCAGGCAGTTCGTGCGCTACCAGTTCCGCGTCCTGCTCTACACGATATTGCTGATCGTGACGATCTTCCTCTCCATCGCCGTGTCGTCGGTGGGCGGACGGGCGCTGCGGTTCCTCTCGGACTATGTCTATCTGAACGACGCCGTGCTCGCCCTGTGGCCGCGGCTGCGCTTTCTCGCCCTCGGCGCGGTGCTCTTTGCCATGATCGCGCTGCTCTACGCGCTCGCGCTGGACGAGCGGCAGTTCACGCGCGGCATTTGGCCGGGCGTGCTCGTCTCGCTCGCGATGTGGGTGGGGCTGTCGATGGGCTTCTCGCTCTACGTCGAGCAGGCCGCGCGCTACTCGCTCATCTACGGCTCCATCGGCACGATCATCGTGCTGCTGCTGTGGCTCTACCTCTCCGCGACCACGCTCATCATGGGCGCGGAGTTCAACCGTGTGCTGCTGGATACCCGAAACGCACAAAGGAGTTCCAAATGAAAATACTCATCGTTGGTCTGGGCAAGGTCGGCTACGCCATCGCCCAGCAGCTCGAGGGCGAGCATCACGACCTCACGCTCGTGGACGCGAACGTGGAGGCGCTCTCGCGCGCGGAAAACTCCATCGACGCGATGTTCGTCACCGGCAACGGCGCGGGCGTCGGCACGCTGCTGCAAGCCGGCGTGCGCGACGCCGACCTCGTCGTCGCCGTGACGGAGAACGACGAGGTGAACCTCATCTGCTGCCTGATGGCGAAGAAGCTCGGCGCGAAGCGCACGGTCGCCCGCGTCCGCAACCCCGAATACTTCCGCGAGGCGGCGGTGCTCCGCCGCGAGATCGGGCTCGACCTCACCATCAACCCCGAATACGCCGCCGCGCAGGAGATCGCGCGCATTTTGCGCGTGCCCGCCGCGTTCAGCGTGGAGAGCCTCGCCCGCGGGCTCGTGGAGCTGATCGGCTTCCAGCTCACGGAGGGCGGCGCGATGGTCGGCGTGTCGCTGACCGACTACAACCGCAGCCACCCGGGGAACGTGCTCGTCTGCGCCGCGAAGCGCGGCGACGAGGTCATCGTGCCGGACGGCGGCTTCGTGCCGCGCGCGGGAGACCTGATCTACGTCATCGGCTCGCCGCAGGAGACGACGCGCGTGCTCAAGAGCACGGGCAGGGACGTCGCGCCGGTGCGCCGCGTGTCCATCCTCGGTGGCGGGCGCATCGCGCTCTACCTCGCGTGGGCGATGGAGAGCACGGGCGCGCGGCTCACCATCGTCGAGCGCGACTACGACCGCTGCGTCACGCTCGCGGAGAAGCTGCCGAAGGCCACCGTCATCCAGGGCGACGGCACCGACCACGAGCTGCTGGACACCGAGGGCATCTTCGAGTGCGACGCCTTCGTGCCGCTGACGGGGCGCGACGAGGAGAACCTGCTCATGGCGCTCTCCGCCCAGCACGCGGGCGTCAAAAAGGTGCTGCCCAAGATGTCGCGCCCGAACTACATGGAGCTGCTGCGCCAGCTCGGGCTGGAGACGGTCATCAGCCCGAAGGACATCACGGCGAACTTCATCTCCCGCTGCGTCCGCGGGTTCGCGAACTCGCAGGGCAGCGCGGTGGAGAGCCTGCACAAGATCCTCGACGGCGCGATGGAGGCGGTGGAGTTCACCGCGCTCGCCGCGACGCACTTCCTCGACACGCCGCTGCGCGACCTGCACCTGAAGCGCGGCATCATCGTCGCCGCCATCGTCCACGACGGCAAGGTGTCGATCCCGAACGGCAGCTCGCAGATCCGCGCGGGCGACCGCGTCATCGTCGTGGCGCGCTCGCTGTTCCTGCGCGACCTCAACGACATATTAGAGGGATAAGCCATGAACCGTTCGGTCATCGCCCGCGTCGTCGGGCTGATCCTCGGCATCGAGGCGGTCTGCATGGCGCCGAGCTTTGCCATCGCGCTCGCCGCGCGCGGCGCGGACGCGCGCGCGTTCGCGGCGTCCATCGCGGTGTGCGGCGCGCTGTCGCTGCTGCTCACGCGCGTCAAGGCGAAGACCCGCCGCTTCCAGACGCGTGACGGCTTCGTCGCCGCGGCGCTGTGCTGGATCGTGCTGGGGCTGATGGGTGCGCTGCCCTACGCGCTGTACGGCTTCTCCTACATGGACAGCCTGTTCGAGACGGTCTCCGGCTTCACGACCACGGGCGCGAGCGTCGTCGCCGCGCCGTCGGCGCTGCCGCGGGGCTTGCAGTTCTGGCGCGCGCTGACGCAGTGGATGGGCGGCATGGGCGTGCTCGTCATGGTGCTGGCGCTGATGCCCTCGCTCGGCGAGGGGAGCGTCAACCTGATGAAAGCCGAGAGCCCGGGCCCCATCAGCTCCAAGCTGCGCCCCAAGACCAGCGAGACGGCGAAGTCGCTCTACGTCATCTACATCGCGCTGACGCTCGCGGAGACGCTGGCGCTCCGCGTCGCGGGGATGCCGCTCTTTGACAGCGTGACCACCGCGTTCACGACGATCTCGACCGGCGGCTTCTCCGTGCGCGACACGAGCCTCGCGTTCTACCGGTCCGAGACGATCAACTGGATCGTCGTGTTTTTCATGTTCGTCTCGGGCGTCAACTTCAGCGTGCTGTTTCAGGTGCAGCGCCGCCGCTGGCGGGACGCGCTGCGCAGCGAGGAGGCGCGCTGGTACGCCGTGCTCACGCTCGGCGCGACGGCGCTGATCGCGGCGGATCGGATCGTGAAGGCGGGCAGGAGCGTCTACGAGGGCGTGTCACAGTCCGCGTTCCAGGTCGTGACGCTGATGACCACGACCGGCTACGCCACGGCGGACTTCGATCTCTGGTCGCCGTTCGCCAAGCTCGTGCTGATCCTGCTGATGCTCGTCGGCGGCTGTGCCGGCTCGACGGCGGGCGGCGTGAAGGTCAGCCGCTTCGTGATCCTGTTCAAGGGGCTCAGGCGCGAGCTGCGGCGCATCCTGCACACCCGCGAGGTGCGCGCGCTGACGCTCGAGGGCGAGCGCGTCGCGGAGGGCACGGTCTCGTCCGTGTCGGCGTTCTTCTTCGCGTATATCGCCATCACGCTGCTGTGCGCCGCGATCGTCTCGCTCGACGGGGTAGACCTCACGACGGCGTTCACCGCGGCGCTGACGGCGATCTCGAACGTCGGTCCCGGGTTTTCGCGCGTGGGGCCCACGTGCAACTTCGCGTTCCTCTCGGCAGCGAGCAAGGGCGCGCTGACGGTCACGATGCTGCTCGGGCGGCTGGAGATCATGCCGCTGCTCGTGCTGCTGTTTCCGAACGTGTGGAGAAAATGAGCGTAAAAAATGCGCCCGCGGGCGCATTTTTTTCGTTCTGCCGCAAAACCTACCTTCGGCGAAACGCCAAAACTTTACCGGAGGTAACTGTCATGACCGATCATACCAAACGCGGCAGCGCCTGCACGCCCAACACCTCGATCCATTGCAGCGTCACCGACTGCGCCCACCACTGTCAGGAGGCGCAGTACTGCGGGCTGAACGCCATCCAAGTCGGCACCCACGAGTCCGACCCGACCATGGATCAGTGCACGGATTGCCAGAGCTTTGAAAAGCTCGTCTGAACCTCGCAACGCATCGCCGCCGCTTGGCGGCGATGCCGCTAAATACCGCGTCGCGGGCGCGCTCGCGGGCACGGTGAACGGGCTGTTCGGCGGGGGCGGCGGCATCCCGCTGCTCGTGCTGCTGACCAAGTGGGCGAAGCTCGACGAGAAGACCGCGTTCGCCACCTGCGTCGCGGTCATCCTGCCCGTGTGCGCCGTCTCCGCCGCCGTGTACTTTCTGCGCGCGGGTCTTTCCCTTGTTCCTGCGATCCCCTACCTTCTGGGCGGGCTGCTCGGCGGCTTCCTCGGCGGCAAGCTGTTCCGCGGCGTGCCGAACGTCTGGCTGCGGCGCGTGTTCGCGCTGTTTTTACTATACGGCGCGTGGAGGTACCTGACGTGAAGGAATACCTGCTTCCCTTCTTCATTGGCGCGGCGACGGGCGTGCTCTCCGCGTGGGGCGTCGGCGGCGGGACGCTGCTGCTGTTGTGCATGACGCTGCTGCTCGGCGTCGATCAGGCGGAGGCGCAGGGGATCAACCTCCTCTACTTCCTCCCGACCGCCGCCGCGTCGCTGTGGTACCACCGCAAAAACGGCTACCTCGACGCGCGCGTCCTCAAAAGCGCCGTGCCATCCGGTATCGTCTGCGCGCTGCTCGCGGCGCTCGCGTCCACGGCGACGGACGCCGCGCTGCTGCGCAAGCCCTTCGGACTGTTCCTGCTCTACGCGGGCGGGTCGATGCTGCTGCAAAAGGACAAAAAGGAACGCCATGCAACCGCATGACGTTCCTTTTTTTCACTTGTCGAGGAAGTACACCACGCTGCTGCGCCGCCCGAACTGCCGGCACTCGTAGATCGTGTTCATATACAGATCGACGTTCTGCCCGCGCACGCCCGTGTCCTCGGCGTAGCCCATGCCGTAGGTGTACGAGCCGTCGGCGGTCGTGACGAACATCGTCGTGCCCAGCGGGATGACCGAGCGGTCTACCGCCACGACGCCGACGCGCACCGCCGTGCCCGTCGCCGTGCGCGTGCCGACGGTGCGCTGCTCGGCGCTGTACGCCGTGCATTTGACCGCCATCGAGCCGGTGAAGTGCAGCGAGTCGCCGGACTTGAGCAGCAAATAGCCGCTGCCGTCCGCGTTCGTCACGACCGAGGCGATCGTATCCCCCGCGCGCGCCTCCTTCACCAGCGTGCCGGTGCGGACGACCTCGTTGACCGCGGTGCTGTCGTACTCGGCGACCGCCTGACGGGAGACCAGCTCGCCGTCGGCGTAGATGACCTCGTAGGTCACGTCGCGCGTCCCCGCCGCGCCCTTCCGCTCCACAGCGGTCTCGCCCTTGGGGAGCGTGTAGTCCGTCTGGTAGACCGTGGTGTAGGCCGCCGCCTCGGCGACCGTCTCATAATAGGTGAAGTCGGACGCGATCTCCAGCACCAGACCCTCGTCCGTGCGCTCCGCGTAGACGCGCTCCAGCGCGCCCACGCTGACGCCCTCGCGCCGGAGCAGCGCGCTGACGGTCTCGCCCGCGCGCCCCGTGGCGTAACGCTCCGTCCCGTTCTGGCGGATCGCCACCTTCTCGCCGCCCGCGAGCGCCGCGTCGGCTTCGCCCTCCGCCGCGCCCGCCGCCACGATGCGCTCGGCGTCCAC
>JAFSZQ010000081.1 GCA_017458885.1 Oscillospiraceae bacterium | reverse complement strand
GCGGAGCCTGCGGCGCGCACATGGCGTCGCGGCGCGGGTCGTGCCGCCTGGTGCGCCGATGCGCGCCGAGCTGACCGTCGCGTTCGACGGCGTTCCCGCCGCCGGCGCATTGCGGCTCGACGCCGGGCTTGACGTCGCGTATGACAGCGGGTACCCGAACGAGCTGCTCGCCGCGCTGTGGCAGGCGGGGGCGCTGGACGCGGACGCGCTGGACGTGCGCGCGGTCGTTACCAGCCCTTGATGTAATCCGTCAGATAATTCAGCGGGTTGACGATCTGTCCGTTCTCGGATATCTCGAAGTGCAGATGCGGGCCGCTGGAGACGCCCGTCGCGCCCGTGATGCCGACCACCTGCCCCTGCGCGACGAAGTCGCCGACGTTCACCGAACGCTTGGAGAGGTGCTGGTAGGTCGTCGTGTTCCCGCTGCCGTGGCTGACGACGACGTAGTTCCCGCGGTACTGGTTGTAGCTCGAGATGATGACCGTGCCCGCCTTGGCGGCGACCGCCTGCGTCGTGTAGCCCACGCGCCCGATGTCGATGCCCATGTGGTTCGTGGACGCGCCCTTGATGCCCGTGTAGCGCGAGCCGAGCGGCGAGGTGACGTAATGGCTGCTGCACGGCCAGATGTAGCCGCCCTTGGTGGCGACGCCGCCCTGCTGCGCCGCCAGCTCGCGGGACAGGCGCTGGATCTCCTCCTGCTCCTTGAGCGCCGCCGCCTCTTTCTCGGCAATGAGCTGCTTGTACTCCGCCTCGTTCGCGGCGAGGCTGGTGATGATGGACTGCGCCGCCTGCCGCCGCTCGCTCAGCTCCGCGTTGCGCGCGGCGAGCTCGGCGCGCGCCGCCTGCTGCTCCGCGAGATGCCCCTCCAGCTCCGCCTGCTCCGCGGCGAGCCGCTCCTCGGTCGCCTTCAGGTCGTCGATCACGCGCTGGTCGCTTGCCATGATCTCGCCGATGAAATCCATTGCGGCGAGCATTTCGGAGAAGTCCGCCGAGTGGAACAGCACCGACCAGTAGGACACCGTGCCGCGCTCCTCCATCGCGCGCACGCGGGCGCGGAAGAGGGCGAACTGCTCGTCGTGCTTTTGCTGCGTGTCCGCGATCTCCGCCTCCGTCTGCGCGATCAGGGTCTCGTACTGCGCGATCAGCTCCTCGACGGTCGCGACCTCGGAGCGGATGACCGCGATCTGCGTGTCGAGGTTCGTCTTCTGCGCAAGCGCGCTGCTTTTCTCCTTCTGCAGCGACTTGAGCTGCGACTGCAGCTCCGTCTTCTGCGCCTCGAGCTTCTTTTTCTCCGCCTGCCGCGCGTCGATGTCCGCCTGCGTCACGGCGGACGCCGACGGCACGACGGAAAGCGGCGCCGCGTCCGAGAGCAGCAGCGCGAACAGGCAAAAAGCGGCGAGCGCGCCGCGCAAGATACGCTTGTCCATGGCGCCGCGCCCCCTCAAACCTGTAAAAATCTGCGGATCGCCGTCAGGCTGCCCCCGACGCCGATGACCATGCCCGCCGCGGCGAAGCTCGCCGCGACCGGCTGCCAGATGTGATCGAACGAAACGATGTTCAGGAATTGCAATGTGTCCGCCGCGGCGATGCCTTTGGCGACCGAGGCGTAGACCAGCCATTGCAGCGCGAACGCGAGGAACGCGCTGAGCAGCCCCAGCAGGAAGCCCTCGTACACGAAGGGCCAGCGGATGAACCAGTTCGTCGCGCCGACCATCTTCATGATGGCGATCTCGTCGCGCCGGTCGAAGGTCGTGAGGCGGATGGTGTTGGAGATGATGAACACCGTCACGACCAGCAGGATCGCGATCATCGCAAGGCTCACCGCGCTTGCGACGTTGCGCACGAGGATGAACCCGCCGGCGATGTCCTCGTCCACGCGGACGTTCGCCTCGCCGACGATGGCGCGCACGTCGCCCGCCGTCTGGTTGACGAGGTTCAGGTCGTCTACGAACACGGCGTAGCGGTCGCGGAACATATCCGGCGTGAGGTTCGCGCGCATATAGTCGTCGAGCGTCCGCTCCTCGAACGCCGCCGTTGCCTCCTCGCGCGTGATGAGCGAGACGCTCTTGACGTTGGGGAGCCGCTCGATGCGCGCGCCGAACTCGCGCGTCTGCGCGTCGGTGCTGCCGTCGTCGATGAAGGCGAGGATCTCGTACTCGCTCTCCAGCGTCTTGAGCAGGATCTCGGCGTTGTAGGTCACGAGCGAGAACGTGCCCATCACCAGCAGGCACGCCACCGTGATGCCGATGGTCGCGAACGACATGAACCCGTGACTGAACAGGTTGTCCACGCCCTCGTGGAGGAAATAACGGAAATCGTGTTTCATCTTCGCTGCCTCACTTCGCGTCGTAGCCGACGCCGTCGCCCGTGACGTACCCGCCCTCGAGCAGGACGACGCGCTTGTGGAAGCGGTTGACGAGGTCGCGCTCGTGCGTGACGATCACCACCGTCGTCCCCAGCTCGTTGATGCGGTTCAACAGGCGCATGATCTCCAATGAGCGCGCGGGGTCGAGGTTGCCGGTCGGCTCGTCGGCGATGATGGTATTCGGGTTGTTGACGAGCGCGCGGGCGATGGCGACGCGCTGCTGCTCGCCGCCGGAAAGCTCCGGCGGGTACTGATCCGCCTTGTTCTCCAGCCCCACCAGTTCCAGCACATAGGGGATGCGGCTGCGTATCGCGCGCGGCGACGCGCCCACGGCGCGCATGGCGAAGCTCAAATTCTCATAGACGGTCTTTTTCTCGATCAGGCGGAAGTCCTGAAAAATGACGCCGATGGAGCGCCGCAGCAGCGGGATCTGCCGGTCGGAGATGTTCGAGAGGTTGAAGCCGTTCACGCTCACGCGCCCGTTCGACGGGACGATCTCGCCCGTGAGCAGCTTGATGATGGTCGATTTGCCCGAGCCGGAGGGCCCCACGAGGAAGACGAACTCCCCGTCCTCGATCGTCAGCGAGACGCCGTGCAGCGCGTGCGTGCCGTTCTCATATTCCTTTTCCACATCCTTGAGCCGAATCACGCCCGCGACGCCCCCTTGGTTCGGCGGGGAACCACATATCCCGCCATGATACCTCAAATTATAGCAGTTTTTTCATGTATTGCAAGGGGAAATTATGTAAACAAATTGGGCGGGGCGGAAAAATACTGTTGCAAAAGGCGCGCATTTCCCGTATAATCAATTCCAGCATATGCCGGTGTGATGGAATTGGTAGACGTAGTGGACTCAAAATCCACCGCTGGCGACAGCGTACCGGTTCGAGTCCGGTCACCGGCACCACGGAAAGAGCGGCAGCGCCGCTCTTTTGTATTACCGCGCGAGGGGAGGGGAACGCAATGCGGCGGACGGCAAACTATCGCGCGCTGGGCGCGCTGCTCTGCGCGCTGCTGCTCTCCGGCTGCGTGCAGGCGCCCTCCGACGCCGCGCTCTACCGCCTGCCGAAGCTGCCGGCGGAGTACGAGTCGCTGGAGACGCTGCTGGACGCGCTGCAAAGCGGCGGCGCGGAGTACGCCGCGCCGACCTCGGGCAGCAACCTGCAAAGCGTGCAGATGGTCGACCTCGACGGCGACGGCGAGGAGGAGGCGGTCGCCTTCCTCCGCCGCGCGGGGGACGAGCGCCCGCTGAAGATCTACGTCTTCCGCGCCGCGGGCGAGAGCTACGAGCAGTACCGCCTGATCGAGGGCGCGTCCAGCTCGATCTACAGCGTCAACTACATCGACCTCGACGGCGACGGCTGGCGCGAGATCCTCGTCGGCGTCCGCGGCGATCTGGACGTGCAGAACCTCTCCGTCTGGTCGCTGGGGACGAGCGAGCCGCAGCAGCTCCTGCTCACGGGCTACTCCCGCTACGCCGCGCGCGATATGGACGGCGACGGGCGGCAGGACCTGATCGTGCTTCGCAGCGACGAGGAGAACCGCGCGGTCGCGGATTACTACGCCTGGGACGGCACGGAGCTCGCGCCCCGCGCTTCCCTGCGCCTGTCCTGCACCGTCGCGGAGTTGAGCCGCATGACCAGCGGCACGCTCGCGGGCGGGGAAAACGCGCTGTTCGTCACCGCCGTCACGCAGGACGGCGCCGCCATCACGGATATCCTCGCGGTGGACGACGGGGCGCTGCGCGGCGTCAAGCGGTCGGCGGACGCGGGCAAGTCGTTCCGCTTCCTCGAGCTCTATCCGAACGACGTGGACGGCGACGGCGTGACCGAGGTGCCCGAGCCGGAGCCCTTCCCGCAGAGCGACCCCGAGGGCGCGGTCTACTACCGCGTCTGCTGGCGGCGGTACGACGCCGCGGGCAGGACGGAACTGGCGCGGGAGACCTATCAGGACGCGCAGAGCGGTTGGAGCCTGATCCTGCCTGAAAGCTGGGGCGGGCGCGTGAGCGTCGATCGGAGCAGCGGGGCGGACGGCGCCGCCGTGACCTTCTCGTTGCTCGGCGGCGCGGAGCCGGAGCGGTTTCTGACGGTCTACGCCTTCACCGGCGACAGCCGCGCGAGCCTTGCCGCGCGCGGCGGGCGGCTCGTGCTCGCGCAGCGGGCGGAGGTCGTCTACGCCGCCGAGCTGTACGGCGGCGGCGCGGGCATGATCGACGAGCAGACGCTGCGCGACGGCTTCAGTCTGGTCGAGGCGGAGTGGACGACGGGGGAGAATTGAGCCATGAAAAAAGTATTGGTACTCGAGGACGAAGCCAGCATCCGCGGCTTCATCGTCATCAATCTGGAGCGCGCGGGCTTCGAGGTCGTCGAGGCGGAAACGGGCGAGGAGGCGCTGGAGAAGCTCGCCGCCAACCCCGACACGCGCGCGGTGCTGCTGGACATCATGCTGCCGGGCATCGACGGCGTCGAGGTCTGCCGCCGCATCCGCGCGGCTGACCCGCGCATCGGGATCATCATGCTCTCGGCGCGCTCACAGGAGACGGACAAGGTCACGGGGCTGATGAGCGGCGCGGACGACTACATCACCAAG
>JAFSZQ010000080.1 GCA_017458885.1 Oscillospiraceae bacterium | reverse complement strand
GAGGGGAACATCGAATATCTGGGCTGCATCCAAAAGGGCGCGGCGACGGTGCGCTCGTTCGACCTCGCGGCGCTCGTGGCGGCGTCCCACGCGGAGCTGGACGCATAAGAAGGTGAAACGATGCTCAAAAAGGTGATCCTCTGCCCGAACCCCTACCGCGACGCGGAGCTGCGCGTGGCGAAGGAGGCGAAGGCGATCCTCGACGCGGCGCGCTGCCCGAACGTGGTGTGTATCCCGTTCCGCGGCAGCGAGGAGCCGGAGGGCTACGGGCTGGACATCCGCCCGCTGCAGCAGGAGCTGCGCGGCGCGGATATGCTGGTCGCGTTCGGCGGCGACGGCACGATATTGCACCTCTCGAAGACCGCCGCCCAGCGCGGCATCCCGATCCTCGGCGTGAACCTCGGCAGCCTCGGCTTCATGGCGGAGCTCGAGCAGACGGAGCTTTCCCGTCTCGCGGGCATCCGCGACGGGGCGTACGCCGTCGAGGACCGCATGATGCTCGACGTCTGCGTGCGGCGCGACGGGCGCGTCATCTATTCGAGCCTCGCGCTCAACGAGGCGCTGATCGCGCGCGGAAACGTCTCGCGCGTCATCCGGCTGCACATCCATACGGAGCGCGGCAAGCTGGTGGACGTCGCGGGCGATGGCGTCGTGGTCGCGAGCCCGACCGGCTCCACGGCGTACTCGCTCAGCGCGGGCGGCCCCGTGGTGGAGCCGACGGCGCGCAACTTCGTCGTCAGCCCCATCTGCGCCCACAGCGTCCACGCGAATTCCTACGTCCTCGCGCCGGAGCGCAAGATCACCGTGCAGACGGAGGCGACGGGCTACAAGCCGGTGGTGCTGTCGGTGGACGGCGGGCGGGCATTTTCGCTCCGCCACGGCGACGCGGTGGAGATCACGCGCTCGCGCTATGAGACGCGGCTCGTGCGGCTGGGCAGCCGCAGCTTCTGCGAGGTATTGCAGCGAAAAATGCTCAAGGGGCTTTTGGACGATGAAAAATGAACGGCAGGAGAAAATACTCGCCATCATCGCGAGCGAGGCGATCGAGACGCAGGAGCAGCTCATCGCAAGATTGCGCGAGCAGGGCGTGAGCAGCACGCAGGCGACCATCTCCCGCGACATCAAGCAGCTCCGGCTCGTCAAGGAGCCGGCGGGCGGCGGGCGCTACCGCTACGCCGTCTCGCAGAGCAGGGTGCGGCTCGGCTTTGCCGACCGGATGCAGAACATCCTGCGCGAGAGCATCACCGGCGCGGACTGCGCGCAGAACCTCGTCGTGCTCAAGACGATGCCCGGGCTTGCCGGCGCGGCGGGCGCGGCGTTCGACGGCATGGCGCTTTCGCAGATGGTCGGCACCATCGCCGGCGACGACACCGTGCTCATCGTCATGCGCGACGCGGAGAGCGCCGCGGAGTTCTGCGCCGAATTGGACGAAATGCGGAAGGAAAACGGAAACGACGATGCTGCAACTGCTGCACATTGAGAATATCGCCGTCATCGAGCGCGCGGACATCGCCTTCGCGCGCGGGTTCAACGCGCTCACGGGCGAGACCGGCGCGGGCAAATCCATCGTCATCGACGCCCTCGGCGCGGTGCTGGGCCAGCGCACGTCGCGCGACCTGCTCCGCACCGGCGCGTCCAATGCGTTCGTCAGCGCCGCCTTCGACGGCGTGGACGAACGCCTTGCGGCGCTCGCGGAAAACGGCGTCGCGCCGGAGGACGGGACGCTGCTGCTCTCGCGCGAGCTGTACGCCGACGGGAAAAACGTCTGCCGCGCGAACGGGCGCCCCATCACGGTCGCGCAGCTCCGCGCCGTCGGCACGGCGCTGCTGAACATCCACGGGCAGCACGAGGGCACGGCGCTGCTCGACGAGGGGCAGCACCTCTCGTATCTCGACCGCTTTGCCCGCGCGGACGCGCATCTCGCCGCCTACGGCGCGCGCTACGCCGCGCTGCGCGAGACGCGGCGGGAGCTGGACGCGCTGCGGATGGACGAGGCGGAGAAGGCGCGGCGCGTGGACACGCTCAAGCACCAGATCGCGGAGCTGGAGCGCGCGGAGCTGAAGGACGGCGAGGAGGAAGGTCTGCTCGCGCGAAGAAACATCCTCCGCAACGCGGAAAGATTTATTGCCGCCATTGGCGAGGCGGACGCCTGCTTAAACGGCGGGGACGAGGGCGGCGGCGCGGCGTCCGCCGTCCGGCAGGCGGCGGACGCGCTCCGTCCCCTGCGGAGCCTCGGGGACGAGTTCGTCGCCCTCTCCGAGCGGCTCGAATCGCTCTACAGCGAGGCGTACGACCTCGCGGCGACGGTGCGCGACAAGCGCGAGGAATTCGCGTTCTCGCCGGAGGAGCTGGACGCGGTCGAGAGCCGCGCCGACCTGCTCTACCGGCTCAAGAAGAAATATGGCGGCACGGTCGCGGAGATGCTGGACTATCTGCAACGCTCGCGCGAGGAGCTGGAGCGCATCGAGTACGCGGACGACCGCGCCGCGCGGCTCGAAAAGCAGCTCGGCGAGCAGACCGCCGCCGTCGCGGAGGCGGCGCGGGAGCTGTCCGCCGAGCGCGCTCGCGCGGCAAAGGAGCTCGAAGCCGCGATCCTGCGCGAGCTGCGGGAGCTGGATATGCCCAAGGTGCGCTTTGCCGTCGACTTTGCGGAGCAGGAGCCGGACGAGACGGGCATGGACGCCGTGCGCTTCCTGCTCTCCGCGAACGTGGGCGAGGACTTGAAGCCGCTGCACAGGATCGCGTCCGGCGGCGAGCTCGCGCGCATCATGCTCGCGATGAAAAACGTCTTCGCCGCGCAGGAGAGCGTCATGACGATGGTCTTCGACGAGGTGGACGCGGGCGTTTCGGGCAGGGCAGCCCAGCGCGTCGCGGAAAAATTGGCAAAGGTCTCGCGCGAAAAACAGGTGCTCTGCGTGACGCACCTGCCCCAGCTCGCGGCGATGGCGGACGCGCACTTCTCCGTCGAGAAGGGCGAGGCGGACGGCAGGACGCTCACAAGGGTCACGGAGCTGGACCGCGAGGCGCGGATCGGGGAGCTGGCGCGGCTCACCGGCGGCGAGCTGATGAGCGACGCGATGCGCCGCGGCGCGGAGGAGCTGCTGGACGCCGCGGAGGCGTTCAAGCGGGGAGGTGCGCAATGAGCCGATACGCGCCTCGCATCGCGCGGGAGTACCCGACGCGCTTCCGGCCGAAGGAGAAGGAGGCGTTCCGCCTCTACCTCATGGGCGCGCTGCGCGAGCTGGGCTACGACCCCAAGCTCCAGAGCCGCGAGACGGCGCTCAAGGTCGGCGGGCGCGTGACGAACGTGGTCGCGGGCGATCCCGAGACGGCGAAGCTGATCCTCGTCGCGCACTACGACACGCCGCTCAAAACGCTGCTCCCGCCGCTCATCATGCCGACGCGCCCCCTGACGGCGCTGCTCTACCTCGCGCTCACGCCGGTGCTGGCGCTGCTCGGCTGCTTCGTCGCGTCGTTCGCGCTGACCTTCGCGCTGAACGCGCCGCGCTGGACGCTGCCGCTGTTCCTTGCGCTGCTGCTCGGCGCGCTGCTGTACCTGCGCTTCGGCCCCGCCGAGACGCGCAACCTCGCCGACAACACCTCCGGCGTCGCGGCGCTGCTCGAGACCGCCGCCGCGCTCACGCCCGGCGTGCGCGGTAAGGTCGCCTTCGCGTTCCTCGACGGCGGCTTCGGCGGCATGAGCGGCGCGAAGGGCTTTCGCGCAAAATATCCCTCGGCAAAGGAAAAGACCGTCATCGACGTCAACTGCGTCGCGCGGGGGGACGAGCTGCTGGTGCTGCCGAGCCGCTACAGCCGCTGGAACGGCGAGGCGCTCGACGCGATCCTGAACGGCTTCGAGAACGGCGAGCACACAAGCGTGTTCCTCAAGACCGACGGCTTGACCTACTACCCCTCGGACAACCGCGCGTTCCGATATTCGTTCGCCGTCTGCGCCTGTGAAAAGCTCGCGGGTTTTGGGCGGATCGTCCGCCCGCGCCGCGCGGACGCGATCTCGGAAGAGAACATAACGATATTAAAAAATGGTTTCTGTAAACTTATAACCGACTATCAAGCGTAAGGAGAACAAGACGATGCAGATATACGAAGAACTCAAGGCGCGCGGACTGATCGCGCAGGTGACGGACGAGGACGAGATCCGCGAGCTGGTGAACAACGGGCGCGCGACGTTCTATATCGGCTTCGACTGCACGGCGGACAGCCTGCACGTCGGGCATTTCATGGCGCTGTGCCTGATGAAGCGGCTGCAGATGGCGGGCAACAAGCCCATCGCGCTCATCGGCGGCGGCACGACGATGATCGGCGACCCGTCGGGGCGCACGGACATGCGCAAGATGCTCACCAAGGAGGACATCGAGCACAATGCCGCGTGCTTCAATCGCCAGATGGAGAAGTTCATTGAATTCGGCGAGGGCAAG
>JAFSZQ010000007.1 GCA_017458885.1 Oscillospiraceae bacterium | reverse complement strand
TACGGGTATCCCCCTTGGTTTGTCAAGGGGGATTTTTGTTGGTATCGGCAACAAGTCGATCGTTGCCAACACACAAAGAAACTCCCCGAAGGGAGTTTCTTTGTGTGTGAGGGGTGTCAGGTCAATTTCTGACCAGATACAGCTCAATGATGGTGTTGCGCTGAGTGGTGGTCGGGCTGCCTTCCTTCATCGCCTGCGTGATCGCAACGATCTTGCTGTAGGCGTTGTTGCCGCTGGAGATTCCATTGATGGTGATCTCCCCTGCGTTGCCGCCATCATCGTCCATCACGAAGACCTTGCAGTCGCTGGAGAAGCCGAAGCTGTCACTGCCAACACTAATACTCGTAGCGCCCGCAGCCACAATGCCGTTGCCGGTGAAGGTAAGGAGATCACCGTCGTCGGACAGCTCAACCTTCAGCGTGCTGGTGCCGCTGATAGTTCCCGGCGTGAACACGTTCCACTTATATGCATCGCTGTAGGTGGTCAAGTTCGTGTACTTCGCCGACTCCGTCTGCTGGGTCATGCTCTTCGAACCCAAGCTGCCATCGGTGTATTCCACGGTGTAGAGCGTCGCATTAGCAAGGCTGCTGCCGTCGGCAATCGGGCTGGCAACGTCCGCCTTGACTGTGCCGATCTCGCCCTTCACGATCGCGTTGAACGTATAATACTCGTCTGCGTCGTCCGTGGCAGGATATCTCGTAGGCGTCTTGCCCAGCAGGAAGATGTAATCCTTAACGCTGGACTCAGCCTCTCCCGCCTTCCATTCGTATACGAACACAACGTCCGCGCGGGTGGCAGAGGTATCCTTAAAAGCACTAATCTTCGCGTCTGTCACGGTCTTGCTATTGGTATAGCCGGTGTAGAGCGTCCAAGACGTCTTATACTTACCATCGTTTGCCGCATCATGACCCGTAGCAGCGTTGAGGTAGACATACTTTGTAGTCGCGCCGCCGGAGATGGACGTAGAACCGCTGATATTGGTGAAGCCCTTGGTCACCTTGCCGCTGGTAATCGCGGTCGTGGTAACCGACGTCAGGGAATAGGTGCCGTCGCTCTGCTCGACATACTTATAGATGGCATAATCGGTGGGCTTGACCTCCGTCGGACCATCCACACTGTCACTGCTAAACTTATTGCCGTCCCTCTTGCTGACCGTGATGGTCTTGGTCGTGCCGTCGTCAAACACGACCTTGCTCTTGTTGGTGGCTCCACTGCCACTGAGTTCATCGGCTTTCTTATAAGTGCCGCTGCTAATGACCATCAGGTAGCTGTTGCTGGTCTCCTCCACCTCGTCGGCGTAGAGCACATAGCCCTCGTCGTCAAGGTACAGCTCATAGGAGCTGCTGCCAACCACTTTCGCAGCTTTCGGAGCCTTCAGGCTGTACTTGTAGGTCGTGCCGCTAACCGCAAAGGAACCGCCCGTCACAAAAGTGTCGTCATCTTCGATTCCCGTCGTCGAATCAACGTGCACCGCACCGGTGGAATTCAGAGCCTTGGCGGTCTGCACCTCATAGTCGGTGCCGTTGTCGTACGCCGTGACGAGAAGGATATCATTCTTGGCAAATTCCTCGGTCTCATACGTCTTGAAGGACACGCCGCCGAATTTGCTCTTGAGCGTAATAGAACGATTATTCTTCGCGTCTGCCGCGTTCACGCTGTCAACCTTGGCAACATAGCTGTTGACGGCGCAAATGGTCACATCGTATTCCGTGCCATTTTCCTCGACGTAAATGGTCGTGGTAGAACCGTTGCCAGCAACCGCGAACGCGTTATCCGCATTATAGGCAGCAGTGCTGTCCATATACTTGAACGCTTTCGTGTCGCCCTTGGCGTTTGCAAAGTTGGCGAGAGTATACTTCAGGTTACTAGTAACATACGCCTTGTTAGCATCGGTGCTAACAACCGTCTTACCGTCGATCTTGAGCGTGAGGCTCTTAAGGTTCTTCGCAACCGTGCTGCCGATGGCGGTGTAGATGTCACCATAGGTAAGACCGTTCTTCAGGGTCGAGTCAGCGCCCTTGGCATAGGTGCCAACTTCAGCGTTCTTGTAAATCCACTTCTTGGCAGGCTGTCCCAACTTATTGTCATCACCGCCATCGAGCTTGAGATCGCCGTTGTAAAGGCTCTCGCCGAGCTGGACGGTGTTGGTCTGACCAGCAGTGCCCTTGATGGCGTAGGCGTAGGCGGCGTCACTCGTGACATTGCTCGCCTTGGACGCGCCGGTGGCAATCTTCGCACCGTTGATCTCAATGCTCGTGCCCTTGGTGTCGTACTCGACCGTCGTCGCCTTGAGGGCGTTCAGGCAGTACTGCGCAGCCTGCTCGCGCGTCAGGGTCGCGGACGCGGCGGTGTCAACACCGTCGGTGATGTCATTGCTCTGCAGGAGCTTCGCAATGTTGATGCTCCAAGAGGAGCCGGTCATGCCCTCGATCTCGGGGTCATAGCCAAGCACGCAGAGGACCATCTTGCCGAACGAATAGCCGTTCAGCTCGGTCGTCGGCAGGAAGTTGCCGTTCTGGTCGCCGCTGATGTAACCGGCGTTCTTGCAGTACGCAACGTACTTCGCCGCCCAGTTGTCCGCCGGCACGTCAGGGAACACCTGCGTGGCGGGGATCGCCTCGGCAGCCGTCTTGCCGAGCGCGAGGTAGGCGATCAGCTTCGCCGCGCTCTGGCGGTCGAGATTCGCCGTCGGCAGGAAGCTGCCGCTCTCGTTGCCCTGGAACACGCCGACCGCGGTCATCACGTCCGCAGCCTCGGTCAGGGTGACGTCGCTCGCGTCAGGGAACGCGGCGTTGGTCGCGACGGTCGCCAGACCCATGGTCATCACGAGCGCCAGTACCAGTGCCAGTAACTTTTTCATGTGAAGTTACTCCTTTCAAATGTGTTGCAAACCCAAATCACTCCGGCGGCTTTGGTTCGATTCTCGGGGCTAGCCGTTCCGAACATCGAGTCAAAAACGGAGCCGCGTGTCGCCCTTCCCGTCCCGTGCGGCGCCTCCCCCCTCGGGTACAACGTCCGTGCCGATGCTCCGGTCTCCGCCGCCGCGTCCGCTTCGCCGTCCCGCCCGCGCACTTTTTTCGCGCGCCAGCCATCGGCGGGTCGTCTTCGTTTCCGCAGCGTCGGCTCCCGTCGCCTCGTCCCGTCCGTCGTCCGTCCGGTTCGCGCGCCGTCCGGTCCGGTCGGAGCGACATGTCGCCCCGCGCCGGAGCCTTCCGAGCCTTGCAAACGTAACGATAATGCAGTTTGAAAATTTTTTCAAGTGATTTTGGTTATTTGTAATATAACTGTAACATTGCGAAGGCAGGGATTTGACTTGCTCCGGCGGGTATGCTATAGTGGTCGCGGACAAATTTCGACATGGGTTGGGATACGCTATGAAGCTACGACGGCTGCTTTCGCTCGCGCTGGCGCTGCTCCTGCTGGCAGGGGCGGCTCCCTTTGCGCGCGCGGAAGACGGGTTCGCCGAGGTGGACGCCCGCGCCGCGCTGCTCGTGGACGCCGGAACGGGCGAAATACTATATGAGAAAAACGCGCGCGCGAAAAATTACCCCGCGAGCATCACGAAGGTCATGACCGCGCTGCTCGTGCTCGAGGCGGCGGACGCGGGCACGCTGCGCCTCGATCAGGAGATCACCGCGCGGGAGAGCGCGTTCGAGGGTCTTGCCAGCGACGGCAGCACCGCCAACATCAAGGCGGGCGAGACGATGACGGTGGAAAACCTGCTGAACTGCCTGCTGATCGTGTCCGCGAACGAGGCGGCGCAGATCCTCGCCGAGGCGGTCAGCGGCAACGTCGTGGACTTCGTCGCGCGGATGAACGCGCGCGCCGCGGCGCTCGGCTGCGCGGACACGCACTTCGTCAACCCCTCGGGGCTGCACGACGACGACCACTACACGAGCGCGTGGGACGTGTACCTCATTACGCGCGAGGCGCTCGGGCACGAGGCGTTCGCGGAGATCGTCGCGCGCAAGTCGTACACCGTGCCGGAGACGAACGTCTCCAAGGCGCGGGAGCTGCACTCGACGAACTACCTGGTCTCCACCTGGCGCGCCGTGGGCTACTACTACGCGGACGCGCGCGGCGTCAAGACCGGCTCGACGCCCGAGGCGGGCTACTGCCTCGTGGCGAACGCCGTGCGCGGCGGGCGGGAGCTGATCTCCGTCGTGCTGGGCGCGGAGCGCGTCAAGCGCGAGGACGGCGTGACCGAGACGCGGAGCTTTTCGGAGACCATCCGCCTGTTCGACCACGGCTTCAACGACTTCAAGCGCATGGAGCTCGTGCGCGCGGACGAACTGATCTGCGAGGTGCCCGTCGAGCTGTCGGGCGAGGCGAACTACGTCGTCGCGCGCCCCGCCGAGGGGCTGACGCGCATGGTGCCCGTCGGGCTGTCGCCCGATGAACTGGAGCGCGAGATCGCGCTGGACGCGCCGTCGGTGGACGCGCCGGTCGCCGAGGGCGACGTGCTGGGCTCGCTGACGGTCTCCCGCGGCGGCACGGTATACGGCACGGTGCCGTTGGTGGCTCTGAACGGTGTGTCCGCGTCGTGGCTGCTGACGAAGGAGCGCGAGGTGCGCGCGTTCTTCGCCCAGGCGTGGGTGCGCTACGCGCTCTTCGGTGCGGCGGCGCTGGTCATCGGGATCGCCGCTCTGGGCGTCGCGGCGCGGCGGAGCACGCGGCGCTATCGCGGGCGGCGCGGCGGGCGCTACCACTACACCGGCTATCGGGGCAGAAAACGGCAAAGATGAAAAAAGAACGGCTTACGCCGTTCTTTTTTTATCGCATCAGCGGGAGCGCACGCACGCAGTACGCCATATCGACGTGGCTGCCGTCGCGGAACGCGACGCCCTCGGAGCGCAGCAGCTCCGCCTGACGGTTCGCGCCGCCGAAGGCGAACGCGCTCGACACCTCGCCGTCGCGCTTGACGACGCGGTGACACGGGATCACGCCGGGCCGCGGGTTGACGTGCAGCGCGTAGCCCACGACGCGCGAGAGCCGCTTGTTCCCCAGCGCCTCCGCGACCTGTCCGTAGGTCGCGACGCTGCCGCGCGGGATCAGCTTCACCGCCTCATACACCTTGTCGAATGTTGTCATGCCGTTTCTCCTTTCTGAAATCGAGCTGCATCAGCACGAGGCTCGCGAGCATCAGCGCCGCGCCGAGGTACGCACGCGGGTGCAGCCGCTCGTGCGCGAGGAAGTACGCGACGATCGCGGAAAACAGCGGCTCGAGCGTGAAGATCAGCGCCACGCGCGCGGGCGTGGTGTGCTTTTGCTGGGTGGTCTGTATGACGAACGCGACGCCCGAGCAGAACACGCCGAGGAACAGCGCCGCGCCCCAGACCGCCGGCGTGCGCGGGAGCCGCGGCTGCTCGAACAGGAACGCGAGCGCGAGGAAGATCGCGCCCGTGACGCCGATCTCAACGACGCTCATGCCGATGGGATCGACCTCCGGCTTCGCCACGGCGCGGTCGGTGATGACGATGTCCGCGCCGTAGGACACGGAGCAGAGCAGGCAGATCGCGTCGCCGATCGCAAAGCGCGCGGCGCCGCCGAGCGTCAGCAGCGCGAGCCCCACGGTGCAGAGCGCCAGCGCGGCGGCGAGCTTCTTCTCCGGCCGCTTGCGAAACGCCGCGAGCTCGATGAGCGGCGTGACGATGACCGCGAGGCAACTGATGAACCCCGCGTTCGAGAGCGAGGTGTACTTCACGCCGTAGGTCGCGCCGACGTAGACGAACACCAGCACGACGCCCACGACCGCGCCCCACTTCATCGTCTCGCGCGACGCCGCGCGCAGGCGTTTGCGGTAGAGAACGCCGAGGATGGCGAACGCGCTCAAAAAGCGGAAAGCGTTGAGCGTCAGCGCGTCCATCTCCGTAAAACAGACGCGCGTGAAGTAGTACGAGATGCTCCAAAAGCCCGTCGCCAGCATCAGCAGCAGCTCCGAGCGCCGCCGTTTCGACATCGCCTCCGCCTCCCTTCCGCGCAAGCGACAGTATAGCACGGTTTCCGCCAAAAGGGAAGCGTTTTGCGCTTGCCGCCCGCCGCGCGCCGTGGTATGATAAGTCTGTTATGAAAAAGAGACGACTTTTCGCGCCGCTGCTTGCGGCGGCGCTCGCCATCGCCCTCGCCCTTCCCTGCGCGGCGGCGTATTACGAGGCGTTCGACCGTCCCGACGCGGCGTTCGCGGACATGGTCTACACCGGCGTGGACGCCGCCGCCGTGGACGCGTTCTGCGAACGCTTCGCGCAAGACCCCGTCGGCGCGTACGACGCGCTGCTCGCGCTGTACGACGAGCTCTACACGCAAAACGAGCTGGCGTATATCGCGATGTGCCAAAACGCGGGCGACGAGGCGCGGAGCGCCGAGAGCGAACGGGCGGCGAACGACTTCTCCTATGCCGCCGACCGGCTGTACCTCGCCGTCAGCGAGGCGCTGGAGGGCGAGCACGGCGACGCGCTGCGCGCGTTGATGCCCGACGGTGAGGCGGAGGCGTTCGCCGACTACGAGGCGGCGTGCGACGGCGCGCTGGACGGCTATTCGGCGGAACACGCGCTCGTGCAGGAATACTACCTCCTGCCCGACGACGATGCGTTTGCGGACGCGGCGGCGGACGTCTACCTGCGCCTCGCGGCGCTGCGGCGGGCGCAGGCGGCGGACGCGGGCTGGGACGGCTACGCCGGCTACGCCTACGCCGTGCAGTACGCGCGGGAGTACGAGCCCGCGGACGCGGCGGCGCTGTGCCGCGCGGTCAAGTCCCGCCTCGCGCCGCTGTACGTCCGCTGCGAGCAGGCGCTGGCAAGACGGGAAACGCCGTGGGACGACGCGGACGTGCCCTCCGGCGCGGAGATCTTCGATGCGCTGCGCGCGCACGTCGGGGACGTTTCGCCGGAGCTGACCGAGGCGCTGGACTACCTGCTCCGCAACGGGCTCTACTGCGTCGGCGACGGCGCGGCGCTGTACGACACCGGCTTCACGGCGTCGCTGCCCGCCTACCGCGCCGCGTTCCTGTTCAACAAGGTCTCGACGCGCTTTGATGCGTTTTCCTCCACCGTGCATGAGTTCGGGCACTTCAACGCCGCGTACCACGACCCGACGCCGATGCTCTACCAGTACCCGAACACCGACGTGAGCGAGCTGCAGGCGCAGGGGCTGGAGCTGCTGTTCCTCCCCGCGCTGCAGGACGTCCTCGCGGGCGAGGACGCGGACGCGCGGGAGTACGTCGCGCTCTACGCGCTCTCGCGGATGCTCTCGAGCGTGATCGACGGCTGCCTGTACGACGAGTTTGAGCAGGCGGTCTATGCCGACCCCGACCTGACGGCGGACGACCTGTTCGCGCTGGAGCGGCGGCTGTATCGGGAGTATGGGCTGGACGCGATCTACGACGAGGAGCCGTTTTGGGTCTACATCGCCCACCTGTTCGACCAGCCCTTCTATTACGTCTCCTACGCGGCCTCCGCGCTGCCCGCGCTCGACCTGTGGCTGTGGTCGCGGGAGGACTACGCCGCCGCGGCGGACGCGTACCTCGCCGTCTCCGCCGCGCGGACGGACGCATGGTTCCTCGACGTGCTGGACGAGAGCGGGCTTTGCGACGTGACGGACGCGCAGGCGGTGGCGCGCCTCGCCCGCGCGCTGGAGCGCGAGACCGGCGCGCTGCTGGGGCGGCGGTGCGACGGCTATGGATGGGCGCTCG
>JAFSZQ010000001.1 GCA_017458885.1 Oscillospiraceae bacterium | reverse complement strand
GTGCTCTACGGCGTGTGCGAGCTGTGTCAGGACGATTGAAGCGTATGGAGAGAGCAAAACAGACCCACCCGTTCCCGCCGCTGTACGACGCGGCTTCGCGCGTGCTGATCCTCGGCTCGTTCCCGTCGGTCAAGTCGCGCGAGCAGCGGTTTTTCTACGGGCACCCGCAAAACCGCTTCTGGCGCGTGCTGCCCGCCCTGTTCGGCGAGGCGGCGCCCACGACCGTTGAGGAGAAGAAAGCCCTCGTGCTCCGCAACCGTCTCGCGCTGTGGGATACCATCGCATCCTGCGAGATCGTCGGCTCGTCGGACGCGAGCATCACGAACGTGGTCGCCAACGACCTGCGCCCCATTCTGGACGGCGCGGACATCCGCGCCATCTTCTGCAACGGCGGCACGTCGTACCGCTGGTACAACAAGCTGCTGCGCGACGGCTTGGGGCGCGAGGCGGCGCTTTTGCCGTCCACCAGTCCCGCGAACGCACAGTGGACGCTCGAGCGCCTGACGGCGGCGTGGCGCGCGGCGATCCTGCCGTATTTGGAGTAGGCTATGGAAGGCATCCGCAAAATCGAATTTTCCCGCCGCGAGCTCTTCGCGCTCATCGCGCCGCTGGTCGTCGAGCAGTTTTTCGCGATCTCGGTCGGACTCGCGGACTCGCTGATGGTCGCCACCGTCGGCGACGCGGCGATCTCGGCGGTGTCGCTGGTGGACTCGATCAGCAACCTGATGATCTACGTTTTCTCCGCTATGGCGGCGGGCGGCGCGGCGGTGGCGGGGCAGTACATCGGGCGGCGCGAGCGGGAGAACGCCAACAACGCGGGGCAGCACCTGATCGTGCTGCTGCTCGTGACGTCGGCATTCTTCACGGCGCTGCTGTACCTGTTCAAGACCGCCATCCTCACCGCCGTGTTCGGGCGCATCGACGCGGACGTGATGGCGGCGACGGACAAGTACTACGCCATCGTCATGGCGTCCATCCCGTGCATCGCGCTCTACAACGGCGGCGCGGCGATCTTCCGCACGATGGGGCGCAGCGACGTGTCGCTCAAGGTCTCGCTGCTGATGAACGCCCTGAACGTCGGCGGCAACGCGCTGCTCATTTTCGGCTACGGCATGGACGTCGCGGGCGTCGCGATCCCGACGCTCGTCTCCCGCGCGGTGGCGGCGGCGGTCATCCTCGCGCTGCTGTTCAACGACGCGCTGCCGCTGCATCTTTCGGACGTCCGCGCGTTCCGCTACAGCCCGCGCCTGCTCAAGAACATTCTCTACATCAGCGTGCCCAGCGGCGTCGAGAACGGGATGTTCCACCTCGGGCGGCTCATCCTGTTCAGCCTCATTTCGACGTTCGGCACGGCGTCCATCGTCGCCAACGCCATCGGCAACACGCTCGGCAACTTCCACTGCTTTGCGGGGCAGGGGCTGAACCTGGGGCTGACGACGGTGGTGAGCCAGTGCGTCGGCGCGGGCGACTGCGACGGCGCGCGGTATTATATGCGCCGCCTGACGAAGGCGGGCTACGCGCTGATGGCGGCGGTCAACCTCGCGATCATCGCCGCGCTGCCGCTCATCATGCGCGTCTACGACGTCTCGCCCGAGGGCGAGCGCCTCGCGGTCATCGTGGCGCTGATCCACGGCGTCGCGTCGATCTTCCTGTGGATGCCCTCGTTCGCGATCCCGACGTTCCTGCGCGCCGCGGGCGACGCGCGCTTCACGATGCTCGCGAGCATGGCGACGATGTGGCTCTGCCGCGTGCTGTTCGCGTACGTCCTCGGCAAGTGGCTGGGCTATGGCGTCGTGGGCGTCTGGGTCGCGCACGCGATCCTCGACTGGACGGTGCGCAGCACGGTGTTTTACCTGCGCTATCGCAGCGGAAAGTGGGAGACCAAGGCGATCGAATAGGGGAAAACGTCCCTAATAAGTGGTGGCATATATGCTACCATACCATTACAAAAGAAAAGCGGGGGATTGCTTTTGTCAACGATGTAGAAACTGCTTCAGAGGTTTTACAGCAAGCCGGTGCCGAACGATATGACCTTCGATGAGATCGAACGGCTGGCAAAGCACTACGGCTGTAGGGTCCTGACCGGCGGGAACCACTCCCAAAAAATCGTTGACGTCAAAAGCGGCACTGTGATCCCGATACCGATGCACGGGAAGCACATCAGGGAGGCATATATCGGCGAGCTGAAGGAGTTGTTTGCCGAAATCGAAGCGAGGAACAAGGGAGGTGAATAAGATGAAGTATCCTTTTTCCGTTTTTCAGACGACGGTCGAGGAGCATTGCTTTTGGGTTGCGAAAAGCGCGTCACTGAAGGGCTGCGTCGGTCAGGGAGAGACGCAGGAGGAGGCGATCGCCGAGTTAGGCGCGAACGAGGCGGAATGGCTGGAGACCGCGCGGGAGGTCGGCATCCCGATACCGGCTGTTCCGGTGGAGACGGCGCAGGAGTTCAGCGGCAAGCTGACGGTCAGGATCGCGCCGAGCGTACACAAGCGGGCGGCGCAGATCGCCAAAGCGGAGGGCGTCAGCCTGAACCAGTATATGAACGACGCGATCGTAAACTGGAATGCGGGGCATATCCAAGCGGTCAGTTGAGCGAAAAAATGCGGCGCAAACGCGCCGCATTTTCACATTTCCACCGTGATATTGTCCGTGCCGTGCTCCTCGAACTCGCCGAGGTACTCGTCCATGCGCTCGCAGAGTTCGTCGTAGTTGTCGGGCGTCGGCTCGTCGCTGTCCATGTCGCGCAGCGCCAGCTCCTGCGCGAGAATTTCAAAAAACATCGCGTCCTCGTACGCCATGATCGCCTCGTGGATGCCGCCGTCGGCGAACTTGCGCGACGGGATCAGCTCGCCCTTGTAGGACTCGACCAGCGAGATCATGCCCTGGTCGAGACAATGCGAAAAGACCGCGGTCTCCACGTCGTCATAGTCGCGGATGCGGTCGTCCCCGCGGGTGGAATTGATGACCCAGTTGCCGATGTACACGAGATCGAGCAGACGGCGGAATTGCTTATCCGTCAATTTCAAATCCATAACGCGCCCTCCGGATGAGGATTAAGCTCATAAGAGCATTATAGCAGGATTTTTCAAAAAAGCTATAGAAAAATAAAGGAAGCTGTAGTATCATTTTTTCCATGAAACGAAACGCGAGGATCACCGTGCGCGGGAGCGGCGCGGCATACACGGCGCGCGGCGTCTGGGAGAAGGTCGAAGACGGCTGGCGGCTCGCCTACGACGAGCCGGAGGAGACGGGCATGGGCGGCGTCGCGACGGCGCTGACGCTCTCGGAGCAGTGCGCCGTGCTGCGGCGGACGGGCGCGGTGCGCTGCGAGCTGCGCTTCGCGGTCGGCGCGCCCCACAGTTCATGGTATGAAACGCCGCACGGAAGTTTTCCGGCGGAGGTCGTCACGCACGCCCTGCGCGCCAAACCGTCGGCGCGCGGCGCGCTGGTCGAGGCGCGCTATACGCTGACGCTCGGCGGCGCGGCGGACGAGCACACGCTCAAACTATTGGTACGGACGGAGGACGAGGCATGAGAAAGGTCGCGTTGGTCACAGGCGCGTCCCGCGGTATTGGGCGCGCGGTTGCCGAGCGGTTGGCGCGAGATGGGTATGCCGTCGGCATAAACTATCGTGAACGCGGGGACAAGGCGAACGAGCTGGTTGCGGCGCTGGGCGCGGAGGGCCGGGAAGCGCTTGCCATACAGGCGGATGTCGCCGTACGCGCCGAGGTTAACGCAATGGTGCGGCGCGTGGAGGAAACGTTCGGTCCGATAACGCTGCT
>JAFSZQ010000079.1 GCA_017458885.1 Oscillospiraceae bacterium | reverse complement strand
ATAAGGAGGTGTGCCGAAATGATCAAAAGACCCGATACCAAAGCGCAGAGATTGAAGCGTCATAAGAGAGTCCGTTCCAAGGTCTCCGGCACGCCCGAAAGACCCCGCCTGAACGTATTCCGCAGCGAGAAGAACATCTATGCCCAGATCATCGACGACGTCGCCGGCAACACGCTGGTTGCCGCGTCCTCGCTCGACAAGGAGATCGAGGGCAACGGCGGCAACAAGACCGCGGCGCGCGCGGTCGGCAAGCTGATCGCCGAGCGCGCGAAGGCGAAGGGCATCGGCACGGTCGTGTTCGACCGCGGCGGCTACCTGTACCACGGCCGCGTGGCGGAGCTCGCCGAGGGCGCCCGCGAGGGCGGTCTGGAATTTTAAGGGAGGAGGAAAAGAGAAATGCCCAGATTTGAAAGAGAACAAAGCGAATATATGGAAAAGCTCGTTTTCCTCAACCGCGTTTCCAAGACCGTCAAGGGCGGCCGCGTGGCGAAGTTTTCCGCGCTGATGGTCGTCGGCGACGGCAAGGGCAAGGTCGGCTTCGGCATTGGCAAGGCGTCCGAAGTCCCCGAGGCGATCCGCAAGGGGCTCGAGGCGGCGAAGAAGAACATGATCCACGTCACGCTCGAGGGCACGACCATCCCGCACGAGACCATCGGCGAGTTCGGCGCGGGGCGCGTGCTGCTCAAGCCCGCGGCTCCCGGTACCGGCGTCATCGCCGGCGGCGCGGTGCGCGCGGTCGTCGAGGCGGCGGGCATCAAGGACATCCGCACCAAGTGCCTGCGCTCCAACAACCCCAACAACGTCGTCGGCGCGGCGTTCGAGGGTCTCCGCTCCATGCGCAACGCCCAGCAGGTCGCGCAGACCCGCGGCAAGAGCGTGGAAGAGATCAAAGGATAAGGAGGCTCCAAGATGGCTAAATTGAACGTAGAGCTCGTCAAGAGCCTGAACGGCCGGCACGCGAAGCACATCGCGACCGCCAACTCCCTGGGGCTTCGCAAGATCGGCGATTCCACCGTCCAGCCCGACAACGACCAGACCCGCGGCAAGATCGCCCAGATCGGCTATCTGCTCAAGGTCACAGAAGTAAAGTAAGGAGGAGACGTCAAAATGAAACTTCATGAACTCTCCCCTGCCGCCGGTTCCACCAAAGCGGCATACCGCAAGGGCCGCGGCAACGGCAGCGGCAACGGCAAGACCGGCGGCCGCGGTCAAAAGGGCCAGAAGGCGCGCAGCGGTGGCGGCGTGCGCATCGGGTTCGAGGGCGGCCAGATGCCCATGACCCGCACGACCCCGAAGCGCGGCTTCCACAACATTTTCGCAAAACCCTACGAGATCATCAACCTGAACGCGCTCAACCGCTTTGAGGATGGCGAGACGGTCAACGCAGAGACGCTGCTTGCCAAGGGCATCCTGTCGAAGTGCGAATACGGCTTCAAGGTGCTCGGCAACGGCTCCGTCAAGAAGAAGGTCACCGTGCAGGCGTCTGCGTTCTCCGCGTCCGCGAAGGAAGCCATCGAAGCGGCTGGCGGAAAGACAGAGGTGGTATAAGTGATCCAGACGATTCGCAAGGCATGGGGCGTCCCCGAGCTGCGCAAGAAGATCATCTTCACGATCATGATCCTGCTGATCTTCCGCCTCGGCAACGCCATCCCCGTGCCCTACGTCAACACCGAGCTGCTCCAGCAGTATCTGGACGGCATGAGCACGACGGTGCTGGGGCTGTACAACGTGATGAGCGGCGGCGCGTTCGCGCAGGCGACGGTGTTCGCCCTCGGCGTCCAGCCGTATATCAACAGCTCCATCATCATCCAGCTTTTGACCGTCGCCATCCCCGCGCTCGAGCGCATGGCGCGCGACGGCGGCGAGGCGGGCAAGAAAAAGATCGCCTCCATCACGCGCTACGCGACCGTCGCCATCGCCTTGCTGCAGGGTCTCGGCTACTATATGCTGATGAACAACTACGGCATTCTGGAGCAGAGCGGCTTCTGGCAGGCGCTGGTGATCATCGTGTCCTTCGTCGCCGGCTCCGCGTTCGTGATGTGGCTGGGCGAGCAGGTCAACGAGTTCGGCATCGGCAACGGCATCTCCATCATCCTGTTCGCGGGCATCATCTCCCGCGTGCCGACGATGGTCTCCGGCGCGCGGAGCTATATCCTCACGGCGGAGAACACGGGGCTTGCGTGGCTCTATATGGGGCTGCTGCTCCTCGGCATCCTGCTGCTGGTCATCCTCATCGTCCACGTCAGCGCCGCCGAGCGCCGTATTCCGGTGCAGTACGCGAAGCGTCAGGTGGGCCGCAAGATGTACGGCGGCCAGTCGTCCACGCTGCCGATGAAGGTCAATATGTCCGGCGTTCTGCCGATCATTTTCGCGCAGAGCATCGCGTCGCTCCCCGCGACCATCGCGGCGTTCCTTCCGGCGCCCGCGGCGGGCAGCTTCGGCGAGAGCTTCCTCAACGCCATCGACACGCGCAGCGTGCTGTATCTGGTCGTCTACTTCCTGATGATCATCGGCTTCAGCTATTTCTACGCGACCATCCAGTTCAACCCCGTTGAGATCTCCAACAACCTGAAGCGTCAGGGCGGCTTCATCCCGGGCTTCCGTCCCGGCAAGCCGACCAGCGACTTCATCGCGAAGGTGCTCTCGAAGGTCACGCTGTTTGGCGCCATCTATCTCGGCATCGTTGCGATCGCGCCCCTGATCGTCGGCAAGGCGATCGACAACAGCGCGCTCGCCATCGGCGGTACGTCCGTCATCATCGTGGTCGGCGTCGCACTGGAGACGGTGCAGGTGCTCGAAAACCAGATGCTGATGCGGCAGTACAAGGGCTTCCTTGAATAAAGGAGAGCAAGGATGAATGTGATTTTATTGGGCGCGCCCGGCGCGGGCAAGGGAACGCAGGCGGCGATCCTTGCCAGAGAGCTGGGCATCCCGACCATCTCCACCGGCAATATCCTGCGCGCGGCGATTGCCGAGGGCAGCGAGCTGGGCAGGCAGGCGAAAGCCTGCATGGAGAGCGGGGCGCTGGTGTCCGATGAGATCATCATCGGCATCATCCGCGACCGTCTCGCGCAGAGCGACTGCGCGCGGGGCTATATCCTCGACGGAGTGCCCCGCACCATCGGACAGGCGGAGGCGATGGAGAAAAGCGGCGTGCGCATCGACCGTGTGCTCTCCATGGAGGTCTCGGACGAGACCATCACGGAGCGCATGGGCGGGCGGCGCGTCTGCCCGAAGTGCGGCGCGACCTACCACGTCGCCGCCGTGCCCCCGAAACGGGCGGGTATTTGCGACGTGTGCGGCGGCGAGCTGGTCACACGCGAGGATGATGCCCCCGAGACCGTCAAGGCGCGTCTCGCGGTCTATCATAAGGAGACGGAACCGCTCAAGGAGTTTTACCGCTCCCGCGGCGTTCTGGTTCCGGTGGAGGACAAAGGCTCCGTCGAGGCCACCTCCACGGCGATCCTCGAGCTGCTGAAGGGGTGAGCGCATGATCACACTCAAGTCAGCGCGCGAGATCGAAGCGATGCGTCGGGCGGGAAAAATTACCGCGGCTGCCCGTGCCTTGGCAGGGGAAATGGTAAAGCCCGGCGTAACAACCCGAGAGATCGACACAGCAGTACACCGTTTCATCCAGTCGCAGGGCGCCGAGCCGTCGTTCTTGGGCTACAACGGCTACCCCGCCAGCGTCTGCGTCTCGGTCAACGACGAGATCATCCACGGCATCCCAAGCGATCGGGTGCTGAAGGAGGGCGACATCGTCAGCGTGGACGTGGGCGCGTATATCGGGGGATTTCACGGCGACTGTGCGGCGACCTATGCCTGCGGAAAGATCTCCGACGAGGCGCAGCGGCTCATCGACGTGACGCGGCAGAGCTTTTTCGAGGGCGTCAAGTTCGCCCGCGAGGGCTATCGCGTCTCGGACATCGGGCACGCGGTGCAGGAGTATGTGGAGGCGAACGGCTTCTCCGTCGTGCGCGAGTACGTCGGGCACGGCGTCGGCAGACAGATGCACGAAGCGCCCGAGGTGCCGAACTACGGCGCGCCGGGTCACGGCCCCAAGCTCCTGCGCGGCATGACGATCGCGGTCGAGCCGATGGTCAACATGGGCGCGGCGGCGATCCGGCAGATGCCGGACGGCTGGACGGTCAGAACGGCGGACGGCAAATACGCCGCGCATTACGAGAACACGCTTCTCATCACCGCCGGCGAGCCGGAGCTTCTGACGGTCCCCGCCCCGTGAGGTGCAGCATGGAGATCAGAAAAGCGCATTTGGTCGAGGCGACCGCCGGACGCGAAAAGGGCAAGCTCTTCTACGTTCTCGATACGGACGGGGAGTACCTGCTGCTCGCGGACGGCAAGAGCCGCCGCGTGGAAGCGCCGAAGCGGAAAAAGCGCAAGCACGCCCGCTTCATCGCGGACACGGACGACCGCGTCGCAGGCAAGATCAGCGCAAGCGAGAAAGTCACCAACAGCGAGCTTCGCAAATCCATCGCATCGTACCGCGATGCGGACAATTCCGACCAGGAGGGATAACGCTTGGCAAAATCCGACATGATCGAAGTGGAGGGCGTCGTGGTCGAATCCCTGCCCAACACCACATTCCAGGTAGATATCGGAAACGGGCACACGATCCTCGCCCACATTTCCGGCAAGCTCAGAATGAATTTCATCCGGATCCTGCCCGGTGACAAGGTCACGGTGGAGATGTCCCCCTACGACCTCACCCGCGGTCGGATCACATGGCGAACAAAGTAATTGGAGGTTTCAGACATGAAAGTAAGACCGTCCGTGAAGCCCATGTGCGAGAAGTGCAAGATCATTCGCCGCAAAGGCCGTGTCATGGTCATCTGCGAGAATCCGAAGCACAAGCAGCGCCAGGGCT
>JAFSZQ010000078.1 GCA_017458885.1 Oscillospiraceae bacterium | reverse complement strand
CTCTCGACCACGCCGGAGAGCGAGATGACCGCGATGTCCGTCGTGCCGCCGCCGATGTCGATGACGAGGTTGCCGTCGGGCTGGGTGATGTCGATGCCCGCGCCGATGGCGGCGGCGACCGGCTCCTCGATCAGGTACACGCGGCGCGCGCCCGCCTGGATGCCCGCGTCGATGACCGCGCGCTCCTCGACCTCGGTGATGCCCGACGGCACGCAGATGATGATGCGCGGCTTGAACAACTGGAAGCCCGCGACCTTGCGGATGAACTCCTTGAGCATCTTCTCCGTCACCTCGTAGTCGGAGATGACGCCCTCGCGCAGCGGGCGGAGCGCGATGATGTTGCCCGGCGTGCGCCCGAGCATCGCCTGCGCCTCCACGCCCACCTTGAGCACCTTGCCGGTGTTCTTGTCCAGCGCGACGACGGACGGCTCGTTGAGCACGATGCCCTTGCCCTTGACGTAGATGATGACCGACGCCGTGCCAAGGTCGATGCTGATGTCTTTTCCAAATGCCATATCCGTTACCTCATATCTTGTCTGTCGGTTTCCGCGAACGAAAATTCAGTATTTCCATTATAGCGACCCGCCATGCGGTTTGCAACATCGGATTTTTTCACCGATGCGTCTCCGTCGACGCCGACGCGAGGCAGGCGCACACGACGTCCGCCGCGCCCGCGCCGCGCAAAACGCGCGCGCATTCCGCAAGCGTGCTGCCGGTCGTGATGATGTCGTCGATCAGCAGCACGCGGGCGCCTTTCAGCGTTTCCAAATTTTGCGCCTCGTAGACGCCGATGACGTTGCCGCGGCGCTCGGGCGCGCCCAGCCCCGACTGCGGCGGGTTGTCCCGCCGCTTGCGGAGCAGCGCGGTTGGCGTCACGCCCCACGCCCGCGCGGTCTCGCGCGCGAGCAGGTACGCCTGATCGTAACCGCGCTGCCTGCGCCGCTTGTCCGACACCGGCGCCCACGTCACGACGTCGAACGCGCCGCCCAGCTCCTCCGCGACGCACCGGGCGAGGAGCGCGCCAAACCCCTCCGCCGCGCTCCGCGCGCCGCGGAATTTGAAGCGCAAGATCGCCTCGCGCACGACGCCCTCGTAGCGCAGCGGCGCGGCGCACCTGCCGAAGCCCGCGCCCTCGCGCGGCGCGGTCTCCATGCGCGGCAGCGTTTTCTCGCACGAAACGCACGTTCCGTGCACGCCGACTCTGCCGCAAAACGCGCACTTGGGCGGAAAGAACAGGTCAAGCAGCGCGGTCTTCACGTTCATCGTCTGCGCGGATACGGCTTCGGGTCGTCCGTCAGGTCGGCGAGGTAGTCCATGCTCGTCTTGAGCGCGACGGCGATCTGGCGGCACTGCTCGAAGCTCATGTTGCGTTTGCCAAGCTCCAGCTTGGAATAATCGCTCTGGTCGATGCCGGTCAGCATCTGCATCTTGATCTGCGTATAGCCGAGCGCCTTGCGCAGCTCCTTCATCTTGCTCATGTCATCACCCGTGGATATTATGGCAAGACGACCTATTTTCGATGTCGTAGTCCATGCCCCTCGCCTTCCACACGTCCTCGGGCAGGATGGTCATGAGGTCTTCCTTCGTGAACTCGTCCATCGCCGCGAGGCGGTTCGCCTGCTCGGTCAGGATCTGCTCGAACAGGTTGCGCACGCCGCGGGCGTTGCCGAACGCGACGCCGCCCGCGTCGTTCGCCGCGTCGATGAACTCGCGCACCTCCGCCTCCGTGCCGTCCGCGAGCGTGTAGCTGCCCTTTTTGCATTGCAGCTTGAAGATGTCCACCATCTCGTCGGTGGAGTAGTCGTCGAAGTGCAGGTAGCGGTTGAAGCGCGACTCCAGCCCCGGGTTCGAGTGGATGAACCGCTCCATCAGCTCGTCGTAGCCCGCGACGATGACCACGAGGTCGTCGCGGTGATCCTCCATCGCCTTGAGGATCGTGTCGATCGCCTCCTGCCCGAAGTCGTTGTCGCTCCTGCCGTTGAGCGCGTACGCCTCGTCGATGAACAGCACGCCGCCGAGCGCCTTTTGGAGCTGCTGCTGCGTTTTGATTGCGGTCTGCCCGACGTAGCCCGCGACCAGCGCGCTGCGGTCGACCTCGACGAGCTGCCCCTTCGAGAGGATGCCGAGCGCACGGTAGACGCGCGCCATGAGCCGCGCGATCATCGTCTTGCCCGTGCCCGGGTTGCCCGTGAACACCATGTGCAGCGAGAAATCCGTCGTCGGCAGCCCCGCGTCGCGGCGGCGCTGAAAGACCGTCGCCATGTTGATGAGGCTGCCGACCTCGCGCTTGACCTCGGCGAGCCCGATGTAGCCGTCCAGCTCCGCCTTGAGGTCGTTCATGTCCTCCGGCGGGAGCGGCTCCTCTTCCTGCTTCCCGCCGCCCTCGCCGCTGCTCGCCGCGGTCGGGGGCGTTTTGCTTTCGTTCTTCGCCGCCGCCTTGGGCGCGCCCCAGAAATCGTCGCCCATCCGCCGCAGGCCGCCCTCCGACATACTGCGGATGACCTCGAGCTGCTGCAAAATGATCTCGTCTTTTTTGTCCATCGTCTTCCCCTCGTTCAACCGATCAACTCGTATGTATACCCGTTCCCCGTCTCGGGCGCGAACGCCTCCGTCGTGCAGCGCACGCGCGCGTCGTCCGTGACCAGAATGAGGTCGAACGGCGTCGTGTCCGCGAGATGCGCGCGCAGGGCAAGCGCGCCGTCCTCGCCGAGGACGCAGCACGCCGTCGCCAGCGCGTCCGCCCACGCGCCGTCGGCGCAGACGACCGTCGCGCTGACCAGCCCGCTGTCGGCGGGGCGGCCCGTCTTGGGGTCGAGAATGTGGTGGTAGCGGACGCCGTTTTCCTCAAAATACCGCTCGTAGACGCCGGAGGTCATCACGAACACATCCCCCGCCGTCTCCAGCACGCCGAGATACGCCTCGCCGTCCGCGGGGTCTCTGACCGCGACGCGCCACGCGCTGCCGTCGGGCTTCGCGCCGAGCAGCGCCACGTCGCCGCCGAGGTCGAGCGTCGCGCCCGTCACGCCCCGCTCGCGCAGTATCTCTATTGCGCGCGCGCCGGTAAATCCCTTCGCGACGCCGCCGAAGTCGATCTGCGCGGGCAGGTCCAGCGTCACGCTCTGCCCGTCGGCGCTCCGGTGGACGTGCCCCATGCCGACGAACGAGCGCGCGACGTCCAGCTCCTCCGGCGAGGGGACGCGGTGCTTCTCCGCCCCGCCGCCGAAGCCCCACAGCTCCAGCAGCAGCGCCACGGTGGGGTCGAACGCGCCGTCCGTCGCGTCGGCAAGCTCCGCCGCGAGGGTCAGCAGCGCCTCCACCTCGCCGCCGGAGTCGGCGTCGAGGTAGCCGTTGTGGTTGAGCGCGTAGACCGCGCTCTCCGGCTCGCCGCGCGCGAGCAGCGCGTCAAGGCGCCGGATCTCCGTCTCCGCCGCGGCGAGCGCGGCGTCGGCGTTCTCGCCGTAGGCGGTGAGGGTCATCACCGTGTCCATCGCGAGCACGGTGCGGGTATGCGCCGCCGCGTCGGCGCGCGCGCCGCAGCCGGCGAGCAGCAGACCGGCAATCAACAACAATGCAAAAACAACCTTTTTCATAGCTACAGTATAATGGCACAGCGTTGCTTTTGCAAGGCAAAAAGCGCGCCTTGCATTTTACCGCGACGCCGACCGGACAAAAGAGGCTTGCGCCGCCAAAGCAAGTACGCTATAATAAAAAAGCAGAGGCTAAAGTAAGTGGGGGAGGCGGCGCTGTGAGTCAGTATCAAAAATCGCTCTTGTCGATTTTGAGCGGGACACAGGATTCGAATATTCCCTTCGCTGACCTGCAGCTCGTTCTTGACCGCATGGGCTTTCAGTGCCGCATAAAAGGCGACCATTTTATCTACACTATGGACGGCGTGGAGGAGATCGTCAACCTGCAGCCGCGCGGCGGCAAAGCGAAACCCTATCAGGTAAAACAGATACGCCAAATCGTTTTGAACCATCAGCTTGGAGGTGCGATCCATGAGTAAATATGAAATCATTTTATATTGGAGCGCGGAAGACAACGCCTTCATTGCCGAAGTGCCGGAGCTGGCAGGCTGCATGGCGGACGGCGAGAGCAGAATGGACGCCCTGCGGAACGCGGAGGTCGTGATCGCGGAGTGGATCGAGACCGCGAAAGCCCTTGGGCGCGAGATACCGGCGCCGCGCGGGCGGCTGCGGTATGCGTGAGCGCCATCGGTGATACACAAAAAAGAAGGACGGCTTACGCCGTCCTTCTTTTTTGCCGCAAGAATCACTTGTACATCTCCACCAGCTTTTGCAGGTGCTCGTACCGCTCCTTCGCCGCGTCCTCGTTGCGCTCGAAGAGCGCCTCGCTGCGCTCGGGGAACTCGCGCGTGAGGCGGCTGTAGCGCGCCTCGTTGAGCAGGAAGTCGCGGTAGCCGCCCGCGGGCGCCTTGCTGTCGAGCGTGAACTTCTGCTCCGCGTCGGGGTTGAAGCGGAAGAGGTTCCAGTAGCCGCACTCGACCGCCTTCTTCATCTCCTTCTGGCAGTTCATCATGCCGCCCTTGATGGAGTGCATCTCGCACGGGCTGTAGCCGATGATGAGCGACGGGCCGTGGTACGCCTCCGCCTCGGTGATCGCCTTGATGGTCTGCGCGGGGTTCGCGCCCATCGCGATCTGCGCGACGTAGACGTAGCCGTAGCTCATGGCGATCTCGGCGAGGCTCTTCTTCTTCGTCTCCTTGCCGGCGGCGGCAAACTGCGCCACCTGACCGATGTTGGAGGACTTCGACGCCTGCCCGCCCGTGTTGGAATACACCTCGGTGTCGAAGACGAAGATGTTCACGTCGCGGTTCTGCGCGAGGACGTGATCCACGCCGCCGAAGCCGATGTCATACGCCCAGCCGTCGCCGCCGAAGATCCACACGGACTTCTTGACGAGGTAGTTCTTCTTGTCGAGGATCTGCGCGGCCAGCGAGCAGGCGGAGCAGTCGCAGAACCTGCCGCCGTTCGCCTTGACCTCCTTGGCGTGGGCGAGCCCCGCCGCCGCGGCGTCCGCGCCCAAGACGTCCTTCGCCGCGCCGCCCATGAACGCGATGGTCTCGTCGATGAGCGAGATGTTCTGCTCCAGCGCCGCGATATAGTCCGCCGTCGCCGCTTCGTTCGCCGCGCCGTCGTCGAACGTGTCAAGCCACTTCTGCGCGGCTTCCTTGAGCGCGGGGCGCGTCTGCGGCTGGGCGATCAGCTCGACGGTCTTCGCCTTGAGCTCGTCGCGGATGGCTTCCTGACCGACCCAGAGACCGAGACCGTGCTCGGCGTTGTCCTCGAACAGCGAGTTGATCCACGCGGGGCCGCGCCCGCTCTTGCTGACGGTGTACGGCGAGGTCGCGCCCGGGCCGCCCCAGATGGACGAGCAGCCGGTGGCGTTGGTGATATACATACGCTCGCCGAAAAGCTGCGTGACAAGGCGGGCGTAGCTCGTCTCGGCGCAGCCGGCGCAGGAGCCGGAGAATTCGAGCAGCGGCTTGCGGAACTGGCTGCCCTTGACGGTGTTGTCCTGCATATCGGGCTTGTCGGCGACCTTCGCCTCGCAGTAGTCGAAGACCTCCTGCTGGGGCAGCTCCTTCTCCTGCGCGACCATCGCGAGCGCGCTTGTCGGGCACGCGCCGACGCAGACCGCGCAGCCCATGCAGTCGAGCGGGGAGATCGCGATGCCGAACTGGTAGACGCCCTTGCCCTTGCCCGCCTTCACGTCGGCGCGCTTCATCTGCGCGGGGGCGTTCTGCGCCTCCTCCGGCGTGAGCGCGTAGGGGCGGATGGTCGCGTGCGGGCAGACGTAGGAGCACTGGTTGCACTGGATGCACTTGTCGGGGTCCCACGTCGGCACGCTGACCGCCACGCCGCGCTTCTCGTACGCCGCCGCGCCCAGCTCGAACTGGCCGTCCGCGTGCGCCATGAACGCGCTGACGGGCAGGCTGTCGCCGTCCATGCGGTCGATGGGCCCGAGCAGCTCTTTGACCTGCTTGACGAGGTCGGGGCGGCCGACGAGCACGGTCTTGTCCTCCTCGTCCCGCGCGTCCGCCCAGTCGGCGGGCACGTCGATCTTCCGGTACGCGGTCGCGCCGAGGTCGATCGCCTTGTGGTTCATATCGACGACGTCCTGCCCCTTCTTGAGGTAGGAGTGCGTCGCGGCGTCCTTCATATACTGGATCGCCTCCGCCTCGGGCATGACCTTGGCGAGCGAGAAGAACGCGGACTGCAAAATGGTGTTGTTGCGCTTGCCCATACCGATCTCGATGGCGAGGTCGATGGCGTTGATGGTGTAGAGCTGGATGTGGTTCTTCGCGATATACCGCTTCGCGTCGGCGTGCAGGTGGTGGTTGAGCTCGTCAAAATCCCACTGGCAGTTGATGAGGAAGATGCCGCCGGGCTTGACGTCGTCCACCATCTTGAAGCCCTTGGTGATATAGCTGGGGTTGTGGCAGGCGACGAAGTCCGCCTTGTTGATATAGTACGGGCTGCGGATGGGCTTGTCTCCGAAGCGCAGGTGCGAGATCGTCACGCCGCCGGTCTTTTTGCTGTCGTACTGGAAGTACGCCTGCACATACTTGTCGGTGTGGTCGCCGATGATCTTGATGGAGTTCTTGTTCGCGCCGACGGTGCCGTCGCCGCCGAGACCCCAGAACTTGCACTCGATGGTGCCCTCCGCCGCGGTGTTCGGGCAGTTCTTGTCCTCGGGGAGCGAGAGGTTGGTCACGTCGTCGGTGATGCCGATGGTGAACTGGCGGCGCGGCGCGTCCTTCTTCAGCTCGTCATAGACAGCAAACACGCTGCTCGGCGGGGTGTCCTTGGAGCCGAGGCCGTAGCGGCCGCCGATAACGGTCTTGTCGTTGATGCCGGCGTTGGCAAGCGCGGTCACGACGTCGAGGTAGAGCGGCTCGCCCTGCGCGCCGGGCTCCTTGGTGCGGTCGAGGACGGCGATCTTCTTCGCGCTCGCGGGGATGGCCTCGATCAGGCGCTCGGCCTTGAACGGACGATACAGGCGGACCTTGACGAGGCCGACCTTCTCGCCGTGGGCATTGAGATAGTCGATGACCTCCTCCGCCACGTCGCAGATG
>JAFSZQ010000077.1 GCA_017458885.1 Oscillospiraceae bacterium | reverse complement strand
CTGCCCAACTCCGAGATCATGATCCACCAGCCCCTCGGCGGCTTCCAGGGCCAGGCGACGGATATCGAGATCCACGCCAAGCGTATGCTGGAGCTGAAGGAAAAGCTCACGCATATCCTCGCTGACAACTGCGGCAAGGACTACGAGGTCGTCCGCGCCGACTGTGAGCGCGACAACTTCATGACCGCCGAGCAGGCGAAGGAATACGGCCTGATCGACAAGGTCATCTATAAACGGTAAAAAAGGCAGGGCATGACCCATGAGCGAAAGCAACAATAAACGAAGCCTGCGCTGCTCGTTCTGCGGCAAGCAGGAGCGGGAGGTACACCGCATGATCCAGGGCCCCGGCGGGGTGCGGATCTGCGACGAGTGCGTCAATCTGTGCCGCGATATCCTGCAGGACGGCTACGACATGCGTACGGAAAAGCCCGCCGATATGCAGGAGCTGCCCACGCCGCGGGAGATCCACGACGTGCTCGATCAGTATATCATCGGGCAGGACGCGGCGAAGGTCGCGCTGTCCGTGTCGGTGTACAACCACTATAAGCGCATTTTCTTCGGCGGCGGGGACGACGTGGAGCTGCAAAAGAGCAACATTCTGATGCTCGGCCCCACCGGCTCGGGCAAGACGCTGTTCGCCCAGACGCTCGCGCGTATCCTGAAGGTGCCGTTCGCCATCGCGGACGCGACCACGCTGACCGAGGCGGGCTACGTCGGCGACGACGTGGAGAACATCCTGCTGCGGCTTTTGCAGGCGGCGGACTACGACGTGGAGCTCGCCGAGCGCGGCATCATCTACGTCGACGAGATTGACAAGATCGCCCGCAAGAGCGAGAACACCTCCATCACGCGCGACGTCTCCGGCGAGGGCGTGCAGCAGGCGCTGCTCAAGATCGTCGAGGGAACGGTCGCGAACGTCCCGCCGCAGGGCGGGCGCAAGCATCCGCATCAGGAGTTCATCCAGATCGACACGCGCAACATCCTCTTCATCTGCGGCGGCGCGTTCGACGGCATCGACAAGATCATCGAGAACCGCCTCGACCGCAAGAGCATGGGCTTCGAGGCGGTCGTGGAGTCGAAGAAGGAGCGGGACGGCAGCAAGATTTTGCGCGAGGTGCAGCCGCACGACGTGCTCAAGTTCGGGCTGATCCCCGAGCTGGTGGGGCGTCTGCCCGTCATCACCGCGCTCGACGCGCTGACGCGCGACGATCTGGTGCGCATCCTGACCGAGCCGAAAAACGCGCTGGTCAAGCAGTACCGCAAGCTCTTTTCCTACGACAGCGCGGAGCTCGTGCTGGAGAAGGACGCGCTGGAGGCGGTCGCGGACAAGGCGATCGCGCGCAACATCGGCGCGCGCGGTCTGCGCGCCGTGATGGAGCAGGTGCTCCTGCCCGTGATGTACGAGCTCCCGTCCAACCGGCGCATCGAGCGCGTCACGGTGACGAGGGCGTGCGTCGAAAACGCCGCGCCGCCCGAGCTTTCCTACCGCAGCGGCGAGGAACCGGAGGAGCCGGAGCAGAACAAGACCACGCGGCTCGAGCCGCCGGAATACGATTCCGCTTCTTGAAAATCGGCTTTGCCGATTTTCAAGACAGATGGATCGCCATTTCGCTCGCCGCTTGCGCGGCAACCGCGAAATTTGGCTGTGGTCAAACGCCTGCAAAGCCGTTTGACCGATTTACCCATCATCAGGAGCTTTTTCGATGGAACCTGTGACAAGAAACATACCGGCCCTCGCTCTGCGGGGGCTGGTGGTCTATCCGAACACGACCGTCAGCCTCGATCTGGAGCGGACGCTCTCCATCCGCGCGCTGGAGCGGGCGATGGAGACGGGACGCGAGCTGTTCGCCGTCACGCAGCGCGAGCTGCTCGTCGATACGCCGTCGCTGGGCGACCTCTACGCCGTCGGCACGCTGGTGCGCGTGACGCAGGCGCTGCGCGTCAGCGAGGACGCCCTGCGCATCGTTGTCGAGGGCGTGCAGCGCGCGCGTCTGCGCCGCCTGTGGCAGAAGGAGCCGTTTTTACAGGCGCAGGTCGAGCTGCTGGACGAGCCGGAGCCGGCGCGCGGCGGCGCGCGGACGGAGGCGCTGGTGCGCCAGACCTGCGCGAGCTTCGGCGGCTACGTCGAGCTGACGCGGAACGTGAGCGCGGAGGCGCTGGCGGAGGCGTTCAACACCCGCGATCCGGCGCGCCTTGCCGACCTCATCGCGCACCACGCGAGCCTGCGCTATCAGGACAAGATGATCGTGCTGGAGGAGCTGCGCCCACTGCCGCGCCTGCGGCTCGTCAACGAGATACTGCTGCGCGAGACGGAGGTCGTCGCGCTGGAGCAGGAGATCGAGGGCAAGGCGCGCGGCCGCATGGGGCGCATCCACCGCGACTTCATCCTGCGCGAGCAGATCAAGGTGCTGCAGCACGAGCTGGGCGAGGGCGAGGACGGCGAGGAGCTGGACGCCTACCGCGACCGTATCCTCGCCCTGCGCTTGCCGGAGGAGACAGAGAAGAAGCTGCTCAAGGACGTCGGGCGCCTCTCGAAGCAGCAATTCGGCAGCGCGGAGGCGTCCGTCCTGCGCGCCTACCTCGACACCGTGCTCGAGCTGCCGTGGAACCGCTTCACCAAGGAGCGCGCCGACGTCGTCGCCGCGCGTAAAATATTGGAGCGCGACCACTTCGGCATGGAAAAGGTCAAAGAGCGCGTGTTGGAGTTCATCGCCGTGCGCGCGAGAAAACCGGACGCGCGGGGTCAGGCGCTCTGCCTCGTGGGGCCCCCGGGCGTGGGGAAGACGAGCGTCGCGCTCTCGGTGGCGAAGGCGACGAACCGCAAGGTCGCGCGGCTCTCGCTCGGCGGCGTGCGAGACGAGGCGGATATCCGCGGGCACCGCAAGACCTACGTCGGCGCGATGCCGGGGCGCATCGTGGAGGCGATCGGGCGCAGCGGGTCGATGAACCCCCTGCTCGTGCTCGACGAGGTGGATAAGCTCGGCGCGGATCACCGCGGCGACCCCGCCTCGGCGCTGCTCGAGGTGCTGGACGCCGCGCAGAACCACGCCTTCCGCGATCACTATCTGGAAATACCGCTCGACCTCTCGCGCGTTTTGTTCCTCATGACCGCGAACACGACGGACACCATCCCGCGCGCGCTGCTCGACCGCATGGAGGTCATCGAGCTGCCCAGCTACACGGACGAGGAGAAGGTGCAGATCGCGCTGCGCCACCTGCTGCCAAAGCAGCGCGCCGCGCACGCGCTCCCAAAGCCGGCGCTGCGCATCGACGAGCGCGCGCTGCGCGCGGTCATTTCCGGCTACACGCGCGAGAGCGGCGTGCGCGAGCTGGAGCGCCAGCTCGCAAAGCTCTGCCGTAAGGCGGCAATGGCGCTGAACGATGGGACTGTAAAGCATATTACCGTTACAGAAGAAAACCTCTCCGGCTATCTCGGCGCGCCGCGCTGTCTGCGCGACAGAGCGCCGAAGCGCGACCTTGTGGGCGTGGTGAACGGGCTCGCATGGACGAGCGCGGGCGGCGAGCTGCTGAACGTGGAGGCGAACGTCATGGACGGCAGCGGCAAGCTGGAGCTGACGGGCAACCTCGGCGACGTGATGCGCGAGAGCTGCCATGCCGCGCTCTCGTTTTTGCGCGCCCGCGCGCGAGAGCTGGGCATTGCAGCGGATTTTTACAAGACGAAGGACATCCACGTCCATTTCCCCGACGGCGCGACGCCGAAGGATGGGCCGTCGGCGGGGGTCGCCGTCGCGACGGCGATGCTCTCGGCGCTGCCGGGGCGCCCCGTGCGCCGCGACGTCGCCATGACGGGCGAGGTGACGCTCCGCGGGCGGGTGCTGCCCATCGGCGGCTTGCGCGAAAAGACGATGGCGGCGCTGCGCGCGGGGATACATACGGTCGTCATCCCCAAGGAAAATGAGAAGGATCTGGACGAGATCGACCCGCGTGTGCGCGAAAAACTGCGCTTTGTGACGGCGGAGACGGTGGACGCCGTGTTCGCCGAGGCGCTCGCGCTGCCGGAGGCGGCGGGCGCACAGAAGCTGGATGCGTTCCTCGACGCGGCGGAATTTCCGCTCGCGCCGGCGCTGCGGGTGTGACGGCGATGGCGGTCAATTTCAACAGGGCGGCGTTCGTGCTCTCCGCCGCGTCGCCACGGCAGTTCCTGCGCGACGGGCGCAGGCAGGTCGCGTTCGCGGGGCGCTCGAACGTGGGGAAGTCGTCGGTCATCAACCGGTTGCTGAACCGGAAGAATTTTGCCCGCGTCGGCGCGTCGCCCGGGAAGACGACGCAGATCAACTACTTCGACATCGACGGCAGGCTCTACCTCGTCGATCTCCCCGGCTACGGCTACGCCAAGGTCTCCAAGGCGGAGCGCGACCGCTGGGGCAAGCTGATGGAGGCGTATTTCGGGACGAGCGGGCTGATCGACCTCGGCGTGCTGATCGTGGACGCGCGGCACAAGCCGACGGCGGACGACGTGACGATGCACGACTATTTCCGGCGCGGCGGCTGTCCGGTGGTCGTGGTGGCGAACAAGCTGGACAAGCTCAAAAAAAGCGAGATCGAGCCAAATCTCGCGCGCATCCGCGAGACGCTGGAGATGGCGGAGGACGAGACGCTCGTCCCGTTCTCGGCGGAGAAGGGCGACGGCAGGGAGCGGCTTTTGGCGCTGCTCACGGCATATTGCGAAACGGAAAAAGGAGGAGAACGAGATGGCGGCACCGAAGTATCGGCGCATCCTGCTCAAGATCAGCGGCGAGGCGCTGGCGGGGGAGCATAAGACCGGCTACGACTTCCGCGTGATGGGCGCGGTCTGCGGCGCGATCAAGCAGTGCGTGGAGCTGGGTGTGGAGGTCGGCGTCGTCATCGGCGGCGGCAACTTCTGGCGCGGCGTCAAGAACGGCGAGGGCTGCATCGAGCGCACCCGCGCCGACCGCATGGGGATGCTCGCGACGGTGATGAACTGTCTCGCCGTCGCGGACGCGCTGGAGCAGGCGGGCGTGCCCGCCCGCGTGATGACGGCGGCGGAGATGCCGGCGTTCGGCGAGCACTACACCCACGAGCGCGCGATGAAGCACCTCGAAAGCGGCAAGGTTGTGCTCTTCGGCGGCGGCACGGGACACCCGTTCTTCTCCACCGACACGGGCGCGGTGCTGCGCGCGGCGGAGATCGGCGCGGACGTCATCCTGCTCGCGAAGAACATCGACGGCGTCTACAGCGCCGACCCCGCGAAGGACGCGGGCGCGGTGAAGTACGACGAGATCACCTATGACGAGGTGCTTGCCAAGCGCCTGGGCGTGATGGATCTGACCGCGACGAGCCTCGCGATGGACTGTCATCTCCCCGTCTACGTCTTCGCGCTCAAAGACCCGAACAACATCCTGCGCGCCGTCGCGGGCGAGAACGTCGGGACGCTGGTGCGCGGATGAGCGGGGAACAGCGGGGCAGGGTCGAATACTTCGACGCGCTGCGCGTCTTTGCGAGCTTCGCCGTGATGACGCTCCACCTCGCCGCCCAGCACTGGGCGGACACGGACGTGAGCGGCGCGGCGTGGCAGGCGTTCAACGGCTGGAACTCGCTTGTGCGCTGGTGCGTGCCGGTGTTCGTGATGATCAGCGGCGCGCTGTTTCTGGAGCGCCCCGTCGGGCTCAAAAAGCTCTACGGGAAGCACGTCGCGCGCATGGCGGCGGCGTTCGTGTTCTGGTCGGCGGTCTATGCCCTCGTCGATCTGCGGCGCTACGCGCTCACGCGGAGGCAGCTTGCCTACGAGCTGCTGCACGGGCACTATCATATGTGGTTCCTGTACATGATCGCGGGGCTGTACCTGCTCGTGCCGCTGCTGCGGCAGCTCGTGCAGTCCGAGCGGCTGGGGCGCTACTTCCTGCTGCTCGCGCTGGTCTTCGGTTTCACGCTGCCGGAGCTGACGTCGCTGCTCGCGCTGCGCGGCTCGTATCTCGGCGGGGAGCTGCAATCGGTGCTCGCGACCGTCGATCTGCGCTTTGTGATGGGCTTCAGCGGCTACTTTGTGCTGGGATATTTCCTGAGCCGCCGCGACTTGAGCCGGCGCGAGGAGTATGCCGTCTACGCGCTCGGCGTCCTCGGCTTTGCCGCGACGGCGCTCGGCACGCGCGCGCTGTCGCTGCGCGCCGCCGCGCCGGAGGGGCTGCTCTACGGCTACTGCACGGTCAACGTGCTGTGCGAGGCGGCGGCGGTGTTCACGCTGTTCAAGCAGCGCGTCCGCCGTTCGCCGCGCTGGCTGCGCGCGTTCTCGGACGCGAGCTTCGGGGCGTACCTCGTCCACGCGCTGCTGATCGACACGCTGCAAGTCCGCTTGGGCGTCGATACGCTCTCGGTCAGCCCCGCGCTGTCCGTCCCGCTGCTGGCGGCGGCGGTGTTCGCGGGCGCGTACGGCGCGGCGCTGCTGCTGAAACGGGCGCCGTTCGTAAGGAACTGGCTGGTGTGAAGGCAAAAAAGAAGAGCGGCAAACGCCGCTCTTCTTTTTTGTCGTTGTTTAGCTGTTCAAGCCCATCTCGATCTTGCCGGAGATCTTCGCGCCGCGGGAGATCGCGAGCGTATCCGTTGAGAGATCGCCGTAGACCTGCGCCTTTTCGGTCAGGGTGATGTTCTCGGTGACGCGCAGGTTGCCGCGGACGATGCCGGAGCAGACCACGTTCGACGCCTTGACGTTGCCGTTGATGGAGGAATTGCCGTCGATCGTGACGCTACCGGTGACCGTCGCGTCGCCGGTGAGCGTGCAGTCCACGAGCACAAGGTCGGAGGCGGAGACGTTGCTGGTGGTGCTGGCGTGGATGGTCACCTTGCCTTTGGCGATCAGGTCGCCCTTGAAGTCGCCGCACAGCTCCACGTCGCTGTCACAGCGGATCGTGCCTTCGATGCTCGTTCCCTCGGCGAAGTACGTCCCGCGCGCGCGGTGGACGGTCTCCTGGGACGCGCCGCCGTAAGTAGCCTCGCGCCTGGACGCGGCGGGCGCCGCGCTTTTGACCGGAGCGGCGGCGCTTTCCTCGACGCCGAGGTCCTCGGCGTCGTCCGCGGTCTCCTCGTTGGGATATTTGCCGATGCCAAACATATCGAACATCGCCTGGTTGAAGTTATCCTTGCTCTGGCTGTGGTTTTTCTTGCTCATCTCGGTTTCCTCTCCTCGTTCGTCAGAAAACGGACGCGTCCGTCAAACGGTCATGATGCGATAGTATAACACAGGTTTTTGAAAATGACAATTCCTTTTTTCACAAAAACGAAAAAGATTGCAAACGGGAAAAATGTGTTTTATACTAATATTACTTTATGCTTCGGAGGTCATCGGCAATGGCAGAACAGGGCATCGGCACGAAATGCGTACAGGGCGGCTATGCGCCGGGCAACGGCGAGCCGCGTCAAATACCCATCGTCCAGAGCACGACGTTCAAATATGCGTCCAGCGCGGAGATGGGAAAGCTCTTCGATCTGGAGGCGTCGGGCTATTTCTACACCCGCCTGCAAAACCCCACGAACGACGCCGTCGCGGCGAAGATCGCGGCGCTCGAGGGCGGCACAGCGGCGATGCTGACCTCCTCGGGGCAGGCGGCGAGCTTCTACGCCGTGTTCAACATCGCCTCCTGCGGCGACCACGTCGTCGCGTCCTCGACCATCTACGGCGGCACCTACAACCTCTTCGCCGTGACGATGAAGCGCATGGGCGTCGAGTTCACCTTCGTCTCGCCCGACTGCACGGCGGAGGAGCTGGACGCCGCGTTCCGCCCGAACACGAAGGCGGTCTTCGGCGAGACCATCGCGAACCCCGCGCTCACCGTGCTGGACATCGAGAAATTCGCCCGCGCCGCGCACGCCCACGGCGTGCCGCTGATCGTGGACAACACGTTTGCCACGCCCGTGCTCTGCCGCCCGTTCGAGTGGGGCGCGGACATCGTCACGCACTCGACGACGAAGTACATGGACGGGCACGGCGCCGCCGTCGGCGGCTGTGTCGTGGACAGCGGGAAGTTCGACTGGACGGCGCACGCCGACAAGTTCCCAGGGCTCTGCACGCCCGACGAGAGCTACCACGGCGTGACGTACACCGAGCGGTTCGGGCTCGCGGGCGCGTTCATCACGAAGGCGACCGCCCAGCTCATGCGCGACTTCGGTTCCATCCAGTCGCCGCAGAACGCATTCTTGCTGAATCTGGGGCTTGAGAGCCTGCACGTGCGCATGAAGCGGCACAGCGAGAATGGGCTCGCCGTGGCGAAGTTCTTGAGCGTGCATCCGCAGGTCTCATGGGTGACGTACTCGGGACTCCCGGGCGACAAGTATCACGCCCTTGCGCAAAAATACCTGCCCGACGGCTCCTGCGGCGTCGTGAGCTTCGGCGTGAAGGGCGGCCGCGCGGCGGCGGAGCGGTTCATGGGGCGGCTGAAGGTCGCCGCCATCGAGACGCACGTCGCGGACGCGCGCACCTGCTGCCTGCACCCCGCGAGCGCCACGCACCGCCAGATGAACGACGACGAGCTGCGCGCCGCCGGCGTCTCGCCCGACCTCGTGCGCTACTCCTGCGGTCTGGAGGACGCCGCCGACCTGATCGCCGACCTCGACCAGGCGCTTTTATAAGGAGGCAATACCCTATGCCCATTCGTATCCCCAACGATTTGCCCGCGACCAAGACGCTCGCGGAGGAAAACATCTTCGTCATGACCGAGACGCGCGCCATGACGCAGGACATCCGCCCGCTGCAGGTGCTGCTGCTGAACCTGATGCAGACGAAGATCGAGACGGAGACTCAACTTGCGCGCCTGTTAGGGAATACTCCTTTACAGGTGGAGCTGGAGCTGATGCAGACGGCGAGCCACGAGGCGAAGAACGTCTCGCCCGAGCATATGCTCAAGTTCTACACGACCTTCGAGCACGTCCGCGACCGCTATTTCGACGGCATGATCATCACCGGCGCGCCGGTGGAGAAGCTGCCGTTCGAGGAGGTCGAGTACTGGCGCGAGCTGTGCGAGATCATGGAGTGGACGAAGACGCACGTCCACTCGACGTTCCACATCTGCTGGGGCGCGCAGGCGGCGCTGTACTACCACTACGGCATCCCGAAGTACCTGCTGCCCGAAAAGCTCTCCGGCGTCTACGAGCACACGGTCGAGCGCCGCTCGTCGATGCTCGTGCGCGGGTTCGACGACGTGTTCCTCGCGCCGCACTCCCGCTACACGACCATCCGCCGCGAGGACGTGGAGCGGTGCGAAAAGCTCCGCATCCTCGCGTCCTCGGAGAAGGCGGGGGTCTATATGCTCATGACCGACGGCGGGCGTCAGGTGTTCATCACGGGGCACTCGGAGTACGCCTTCGACACGCTGCAAAAGGAGTACCTGCGCGACAAGGCGCAGGGCGTCGATCCCGTGATGCCCGAGCACTATTTCCCGCATGACGACGACGCGCGGACGCCGCCGAACAGTTGGCGCGCGCACGCGAACCTGCTGTACCAGAACTGGCTGAACTACTACGTCTACCAGACCACGCCCTACGACATCAGCGCCATCGAGCCGATGCGCTGAAGTTCCGATTGCCTTTTGCGGCGCGAGCCGCTATAATGAAGATACTGTTTCAAACGAGGAGGCGCTTTTTATGAACAAGGACGATTACCAGCAGTACACCGACCGCATGAAAAAGAGCATCGACTCCGTCGCCACGGACTTTGCCGCCGTGCGCGCGGGGCGCGCCAACGCCGCCGTGCTCGACCGCATCAGCGTCGATTACTACGGCACGCCGACGCCCATCCACCAGATCGCGTCCATCGCCTCGCCCGACCCGCGCCAGCTCGTCATCACGCCGTGGGACGCGCAGGCGGTCAAGCTGATCGAGCGCGCGATCCAGGAGTCCGACCTCGGCATCAACCCGCAGAACGACGGCAAGTCCGTCCGCCTCTCCTTCCCGCAGCTCACCGAGGAGCGCCGCAAGGAGCTGGTCAAGCAGATCCGCAAATACGCGGAGAACGGCAAGGTCGCCATCCGCAACATCCGCCGCGACGCCATCGACGCGTTCAAGAAGCAGCAGAAGGCGAGCGAGATCACCGAGGACGATTACAAGATCGCCGAAAAAGACCTGCAAAAGCTCACCGACGACTACTGCAAGGAGCTCGACGAGCTGCTCGCGAAGAAGGAAAAGGAACTGATGGCGGTCTGACCTTATGACGTTGCTTTCTCAAAACCAAGCGGGGCGGGCGGGGGACTCCTGTCTGCCCCGTCACGTTGCCGTCATCATGGACGGCAACGGGCGCTGGGCGCAGCGGCGCGGTCTGCCGCGCACGGCGGGGCACAGGGCGGGCGCGGAGAACTTTCGCGCCGTCGCGACCGCCTGCAAGGAACTGGGGATCGAGCATCTGACGGTCTACGCCTTTTCCACGGAGAACTGGAAGCGCCCGAAAGCCGAGGTGGACGCGATCCTCGCGCTGCTCGAGCAGTACCTGCGCGAGAGCGTGGAGACCATGGCGCGCGACCGCATCCGCCTGCGCTTCCTCGGCGACACGGCGGTGCTGCCGCCGCGCCTGCGCGCGCTGATCGCCGAGACGGACGGGCTGACGCGGCGCATCGAGGGCTTTCAGGCGAACGTCTGCCTCAACTACGGCGGCCGCGCCGAGCTGCTGCACGCCGCGCAAGCATTTACACGCGACTGTATGGAGGGAAAGGCGTCGCCGGACAACTTGACGGAGGCGGCGTTCTCCGGCTACCTCTGGTCGGCGGGGCTGCCCGACCCCGAGCTGCTGATCCGCACGGGCGGGGAGCTGCGCTTGAGCAATTTTCTCCTCTGGCAGTGCGCGTACAGCGAGTTTTACGTCACCGACACGCTCTGGCCCGACTTCGGACGGGACGAGCTGGACAGGGCGCTGGACTGGTATCGCACGCGCGACCGCCGTTTTGGCGGCTTAAGTACAAAAAAGTGAGAAAAAAGCTATGAAACAACGTTGGTTGGTCGCCATTATCGGCTTGCCGCTGCTGCTGGCGGTGTTGCTTTTCTGCCCGCCGTGGGCG
>JAFSZQ010000076.1 GCA_017458885.1 Oscillospiraceae bacterium | reverse complement strand
GGAGTCGTAGGCGCGGACGGCATACCTGCCGTTTTCATAGCGCACTTCCGCGCCGTTGCCCGTCGGCTCCGCGGTCATCTCCCAGTACGACTGCTCAAACGCGCTGTTCGCCCATTCGACGGTCACATCGTAGGCGTCGCCGCTCTTGCCGATGGTGATGACGCCGCGGCCCGCGACCTTCTCCGCCCAGCGACCCACGAGGTCGTCCGGCTCGGCGTTCCTCACCGCGGGGCCGTTCACCGCGGCAAGCGCGTCGTACCACTCCTGCATCACGTCGCCCGCCTTGGTGTCGCCGGCATAGGTGAATCGGAACATCGCCTCGCCGTTGTAGCCGGTCATACGGACGAGATTCTCCAAACCCTCGCGCGGGAAGAAATCAAAGCGCGTCCCGCCGTTGAAGAAGTTGAGAACAAGATACTCGCCGTCCGGCGATTCGACGTCGTCGGCATACTCGACGGTCAAGCCGTCCAGCAGGCGCTCGACGTACGGCGCGGCGTTCACGCCGTACGGCGACTGGGGACCGTAGGTCAGCATACTGAGGGTGTAGCCCGCGTCGTCCAGATACGCCGCGCGGTTGAGATACATCTCCGGCTCCGAGTTGCCGCGCGTGAATGCCTCCAGCCCCGCGTTGTCCGCGATGAACCGGTCGCGCCTGCTCCAGCCCCACTCGTTGAGCGCGCTCCACTGCTCCATCGCGTCCGCGTAGTCGTCGCCGGAGCGGTAGAGCCGCACGTCCGTGGGATAGGTGTAGAGGTAGTACGCGCCGTCCGCGCCCTTCGCGAACACCTCCGCGCCGGACATATCGTAGCAGAGCAGCTCGTGCAGCGTGTCCGCGTCCACGCGGCGGACGCCAAACAGCTCTCCCACGCCGTCAAAGTCCTGCCCGTCCGCCTTTGCCGCTTCGACGGACGCCTTCTCGCTGACGACGAACAGCACACCGTCCGCGTCGTCCTCCGGCATATCGACCAGCACGAGGTCTTTGTATTCCGCCGGAACGGTCAGCGTCATACCGCCGTTCAAATACTGCGCGTCCGCCGCCTGCGCGGGCGCGTCCCGCTTGGCGCACGCCGCGAGCGACACGAGCATCGCCGCGGCGAGCGCGGCGCACAGCGCAAAGTTCTTTCTGATCCTCATCGTTCCAATACTTCCTTTCGTCTTGCGTTTCGCTGCCTGTGTTTTTTTTGCGGCTTCCGCTCATCCGTGCAGCTCGTCCTGCGCCTCGCAGAACGACACGATCTCGTCGAACTCGCTGCCGAGCGTCTTGCGCAGCAGCCCCACGAGGGCGACCACGCCCTCGCGCGTGAGCAGCACGGAGGTCAGCGGCTCGCGCTTGCGCACGGACGCGGACACGGGGCCGTTTTTCGTCATCTGCGTCTCGCCGTCCATGAATTGCAGCATGAAGTCGAGCTGCAGCTCGACGGTGCGCCCGTCCTGATTCGCGTTGCGGGCGATGCCGAAGGCGTTGGTGAAATAGGGCTTCATAGATGTTCCTCCTGTTCAAATTCCGCTTTTGCCTCGGCGAGCAGGCGCTTCTCCTGCTTCGTCGTCAGCTTGCTCTCGTCAAAGCGCGCCCAGAGGTCGGGGCGGCGCGCCATTGTGCGCTTCCAGCTCTCCTTGCGCCGCCAGTTCGCCACGTTCTCGTGGTGGCCCGAGAGCAGCACCTCCGGCACGCGACGGCCGTGCCACTCGTCGGGGCGCGAGTACTGCGGGTACTCCAGCAGCCCGTCCCAGTGGGACTCCTCGGTGAAGCACTCCTCCTCGGGTAGCACGCCCGGCACCATGCGGCACACCGCGTCGGCGAGCGCCATCGCGGGGATCTCCCCGCCGGTGACGACAAAATCGCCCATGGAGATCTCCTCGTCCACGCACTCGTCCAAAAACCGCTGATCCACGCCCTCGTAATGCCCGCAGACGAGGATCAGGTGGTCGTAGTCCTCCTTCAGCTCGCGCGCGACCGCCTGCGTGAACACGCGCCCGCAGGGGGAAAGGTAGATCGTATGCCCCGCGCCGTGCTTCGCCACAACGTCGGCGTGGCAGCGGTAAAGCGGGTCCGCCTGTATGACCGCGCCGCGCCCGCCGCCGTAGGGGTAGTCGTCCACCTGCATCTGCTTGTTGGTGGTGTAGTCGCGGATCTGGTGCGTCTCGATGGCGATAAAGCCGCGCTCCTGCGCCCTGCCAAGGATGCTGCTGTTCAGCGTCGCGTCCACGGCGTCGGGGAAGAGCGTCATGATGTCGATCCTCATTCGTCCGTCTCCAGCCCCTCGATCATGTGCACGGTGATCTCCCGCGCGGTGGTGTTGATGTCGGTCACGAAGATGTCCTTCACCGCGGGGATGAGATAGGTCTTCTCCGCCCCCTTGACGCGGTAGAGCTTGTGCGCGGGATACGAGAGCACCTCCGTCACGGTTCCGACGTAGGTGTGCGGGAAGTAGTTGAAGACGTTCATGCCGACGAGCTCCTCGTCGAAATACTCGCCCTTCGGGAGCCGCACCTCGTCGCGCCGGATGGAGAGCACCTTGCCCTTGAGCGCGGCGGCGGCGTCCATGTCCTCGATCTCGGGCAGCGTCATGAGCGCCATATCGCCGTGGACGCGCTTTTGCAGCGGACGGAACGGCTCGCCGTCCAGATAGAACGTCTTGAACGTACACAGCCGCTCGGCGCTCACGTCCCACGGCTGCACCTTGACCTCGCCGCGCACGCCGTGCGTGTTCACGATCTGCCCGACGGCGATGAATTCCGGCGCCGCGGACGGCGCGGGCGGCTTTGTAAACAGACCCATGGTATCGCTCCTTTTGAGGAAAAAGAGGCTCGTCGAGCCTCTTTTTCCGTTCAGTCCACAATATCGACCGAGACCTTCGCGCCGGTGCGCTGAGCGTAGGAGCGCACGAGCGTGCGGATCTCCTTGGCGATGCGCCCCTGGCGTCCGATGACCTTGCCCATGTCGTCGGGATTCACGCGCAGTTCCAGCGTGAGCGTGTCCGTACCCTGCACCTCCGTAACGGTCACCTCGTCGGGATGCTCGACCAGACTGCGGGCGATGTAGAGCAATAACTCTTTCACAGGGCACCGACCCTCTTCAAGAGCGCGCGTACGGTCTCCGTCGGCTGCGCGCCGGTCTTGATCCACTCGAGCGCGCGCTCGGAGTCGATCTTGATCTCGGCGGGCTCGACACAGGGGTTGTAGGTCCCCAGCTCCTCGATGAAGCGCCCGTCGCGCGGATAGCGGCTGTCGGCGACGACGACGCGGTAATACGGCGCCTTCTTGGCGCCCATCCTGCGAAGACGAATTTTGACCATGGTGATGTACCTCCAAAAATAATGTTTATGAATAAATGCGTTGGCACTTATTTCCTATTTCAAGCGTTTCTTCCGTCCGAAGCCGTGCATCCTGCCGCCGCCAAACGCCTTGGGCAGCCTGCCGCCGGAGAGCTGCTTGGTGAGCGTCTGCATCGCCTCGTACTGCTTCAGCAGACGGTTCACGTCCGCGACCTCCAGCCCACAGCCCGCCGCGACGCGCTTCTTGCGGCTCGCGCCGAGCAGGGCGGGATTCTCGCGCTCCTCCGGCGTCATCGAGAGGATGATCGCCTCGGTGTGCGCCATCGTCTTGGGGTCGAGCTCCACGTTCGCCATCTGCCTGCCGAGCTGCCCGGGCATCATGCCCATCAGCTCCTTGAGATCGCCCATGCTCTTGAGCTGCTGGAGCTGGTCGTAGTAATCCGCGAGCGTGAAACGGTTCTTGCGTATCTTCTCCTCGAGCTTTTTCGCCTGCTCCTCGTCGAAGCTCTGCTCCGCCTTCTCGATGAGCGACAGCACGTCGCCCATGCCGAGGATGCGCGACGCCATGCGGTCGGGGTGGAACGGCTCGATCATGTCGAGCTTTTCGCCCGTGCCGATGAACTTGATGGGCTTGCCCGT
>JAFSZQ010000075.1 GCA_017458885.1 Oscillospiraceae bacterium | reverse complement strand
TGCCGGACGGCGCGGCGCTCCCCGCGGTGACGAACGTCGGCGTCCGCCCGGCGGTGGACGGCGGCGCGCTCTCGGTGGAGACGCACGTCGTCGGCTGGAGCGGCGACCTCTACGGGCAGCCGCTTCGGGTGGAATTCTTGCGCTTTCTGCGCGAGGAGCGGCGCTTCGCTTCGGTGGAGGAGCTGCGCCGCCAGATCGAGCGGGACGTCGCCGCCGCGCGCGGCGGATAGAGAGGAAAAAGAGAGGTCTTTCCGTTCAGGAAAGACCTCTTTTTTTCCGCCCCGCGAACAGCGGGAACGTCATGGGCCAGATGCAAAGCGCGAACACGACCATCAGGAAATACCGCAGCCCGCTCGTCACCATGAGGTAGAGCGTCGGGTGGTCGGCGGCGGCCGAGCCCTGGAACAGCGCGTTCAGCACGGGCTTCAGCCCCGCGCGGACGCCCAGCAGCAGCGCCAGCCCCAGCGTCAGCTTGCCGGCCTGCCCCCAGAACGGCGCGCGCACGTCGAACCGCAGCTTCTTCTCGTCGTACCAGCGCGACGCGATCAGCCCCAGCACGCAGCCGAGCAGCGTCCAGCCGTTCTTGATCCCGTGCGCCACGTTCTCCGCGTCCGCGCCGGCGGGGAACGCCGTCAGGCTCGCCCACGCCGCGTAGCACGCCGCGAGCGCCAGCATCGCCCACAGCACCGTCCAGATCGACCGCCGGAACGCGCCGTCGTCGCGGAAGCAGCGCCACAGCGCCAGCACGAGCACGGCGGCGGTGAGGAACGCCGCGCCCACGTCCAGCGGCGTGTGGACGCCGAGGTACATCCGCGAGAACGGCACGAGCACGAGGAACGCCGCGCACAGGACGCGCAGCCACGTCTGCCGGTTCGCCAGCGCGAGGCAGCCCAGCGTGCCGACGACGTTCTGCGTGTGCCCCGAGGGGAACGAGTACCCCGTCGCGCCCGCGCGGGCGGATTCCACGATGGTGAAGCCCGGGTCGAGCACCCACGGGCGCGGGACGCGGAACGCGAGCTTGAGCCACTGGTTGACCACCGTGCCGCCGAGCCCCACGGCGAAGATGTAATAGCCCTGCCGCTTGCTGACGCACCAGAACACCGCGAGCGCGAGCGCCATGAACACGGTCTCGTCGCCAAAATACGTCACCGCCGCCATCAGCGCCGAGACGAGCGGCGAACGGACGCCCTCCAAAAAGCGTAAAAATCCCATAGGAACCTCCCGTGGATCTGTTTGGGTATAGGATAGCACGATTGACAAATCGTGGCAACCACCCTATCATGAGACAGGAAAGGTCGTGATGTTCTATGCGGCTGCAAAGCGCAATATTCTCCGTCGAGGACGCGCTCGTCGGACACGAGGGCGCGGGCAAGGTGCTCTCCATCCTGAAGATGGAGGGCGTGTGGCTCTACGCCGTCACCGCGCTGCGGCGCGCCGAGGCGGAGCAGGCGCTGCATGAGGCGGGCGTACTGGACGATTTTCGCGGCGTGCTGACCGCGGACGAGGCGGGCTGCGCCGCGTCGGACGCGCGGATGTTTGAAAAGGCGGCACGCCGCCTGCGTTCGGATGCGCGGGACACGGTCGTGTTCGCCGGACGGCTCCGCGCGCTGCAAAACGCGAAGGCGGCGGGCTTCCGCGTCGCGGCGGTCAGGGGCGCGGCGGACGAGAGCGAGTGGGCGCGGATGCGCGCCGAGGCGGACGAGGTCGTGGAGACCTACGCCGATTATCTGGCGTAACGCGCAATTCACGGTAGCTTTTTCGCAAAATTGTGGTACAATAGCCTTGTCATTTCAACAAAGGAAGTTTCACGATGGAATTTACCGCCAACGACAAGAAGACCGTCTCCATTGAGACGAGCACCGGCGTTTACGACCGCTGCGCCATCCGCACGCACTTCATCGAGATCGGCGAGGACTACAACGAGCTGGTCGAGCGTTACGTCAAGCCGCTGTGGAAGGAGGGCGACCTGCTCGCCATCAGCGAGAAGATCGTCTCGCTCTGCCAGAGGAACGTCGTCTACCGCAAGGACATGAAGGTGTCGTGGCTGGCGAAGTTTTTGAGCCGCTTCGCGACCCAGCACAACAGCGCGGGCATCGGCGTGGGCGACGTGTACAAGATGCAGTTCGCCATCGACCGCTGCGGCGCGCTCAAGGTGCTCTGGGCGGCGGTCTGCGCGGGCTTCGGCAAGCTGTTCGGCAAGCGCGGCGTGTTTTACGACATGGTCGGCGACGAGGTGCGCGGGCTGGACGGGTTCTACCCCGACGTGTTCCCCGTCTACGGGGAGTTCGGCATCCCACTGCCGCGCGACCCGAACGGCGTGTGCAACGAGATCCGCGCGAAGACCGGCGTTGCGGCGATGATCATTGACGCGAACGATTTTACGCGCGACATCCTTGGCAAGTCGGACGACGTGACGCTCACGGACGAGCAGCTCTGCGAGATCATCCGCGACAACCCCGCGGGGCAGGACGACCAGTGCACGCCGTTTATTTTGATACGCAAACAGGAGAGCGGTTCCTGACACCGGTTTTTCCCTTTGCGAAAGGGGACGCTCTTGAAACCGTTTCTCTTTTGGCGCCCCAAAATAGAAATGGTTACAAACTTCCGTAGAGAAAAACGCTTTTGGGCGGCGTTTCTGGTGACTTGTGGGTTTCCGCGTCCGGACTGCGCTGTTTGCCCGTGCCAATTGGCGTTTGCTACCTTATTCGACATGGTTATCAACTGTGGTTGCGTCTCTAAACGGAGCGACGCAGGCAGTCGGACACGCGGGAACATCGCGCCGCCGGAGGCGGCAATCGTGGCGAAACCAATTCGTCATAAGAAAACAGCGTAATCATATCACAAAAAAGAAAACGCTTTCGCCGTGGTTGGCAAAAGCGTTTTCTCTTTTTTGGAAGGCTGAAACCGTTTTTTCTCTTGCAAGAAAAGAGAAAAAATGGTGTCAGACCGTTGTACCCGCCGCCGCTGCGGCGGCGCGCTCGGCAGCCGCCTTCTGCGCCGCCTTGAAGCGTTCCTTTTCCTCCGGCGTCGGGATCGGCTCGATGGCGTTCTTCGGGCACGCCTTGGCGCAGAGCCCGCAGTTCACGCACTTCGCGTAGTCGATGACCGCGACGTTGTTCACGACGTGGATCGCGCCCTTCTTGCAGGTGCGCTCGCACATCCCGCAGGCGATGCAGGAGTACGCGCAGACCTTCGTGACCTGCGGCCCCTTGTCGCGGTTGTTGCAGTTCACGAACACCTTCTGCTTGTAGGGCGCCTCGACAATGATATGGCGCGGGCACGCCTCGCGGCAGGCGCCGCAGTTCGTGCACTTCTCCTTGTCCACCTCGGCGACGCCCTTGGCGTTGATGTGGATCGCGTCGAACACGCAGGCCTTGACGCACTCGCCGAAGCCGAGGCAGCCGTACTGGCACCCCGTGGGGCCGGCGGCGACCTTCGTCGCGGCGAGGCAGCTCGGCGTGCCGACGTAGTCAAAACGCTTGACGCAGTCGTCGCCGCCGTTGCAGATGACGTGGGAGACCATTTTTTCGCCCGCGGCGGCGTCCACGCCCAGGATGGCGGCGATCTTCGCCGCGCCGTCCGCGCCCGCGGGGGCGCAGGCGGTCACGGGCGCCTTGCCCGCGAGGATCGCCTCGGCGCAGCCGGCGCAGCCGGGATAGCCGCAGCCGCCGCAGTTCGCGACGGCAAGAGCGCTCTGGATCTGGGGCAGACGCGGGTCGACCTCGACCTCAAACACCTTCGCGGCAAACGCGAGGATCAGGCCGAAGATGATGGCGATGACGCCGAGAATGAGGACAGCAAATACGATAGTCATACTCTTTTCCCTCCCTTACATCGGCCACACTTCAAGGCCGGAGAAGCCCATGAAGGCGAGAGCCAGCAGGCCGGAGGTGATCAGCGCGATGGGGAAGCCCTCGAAGGACTTGGGATAGTCGCTGAACTCCGTGCGCTCGCGCACCGTGGCGAACAGGTAGATCGCGAGCAGGAAGCCCAGCCCGCCCGTGACGCCGTAGACCACGGACGCGATGAAGTTGTACTCGTTCTGCACGTTCAGCAGCGCCACGCCCAGCACCGCGCAGTTCGTGGTGATGAGCGGCAGGTAGATGCCCAGCGCCGTGTACAGCGCGGGCATGGACTTTTTGAGGAACATCTCGATAAACTGCACCAGCGCCGCGATGACGAGGATGAACGCGACGGTCTGCATGAACTCGAGACCCAGCTTTACGAGGATCAGGTTCACCGCGTAGGTGATCGCCGACGCGATGCCCATGACGAACGTGACCGCGAGACCCATGCCGATGGCGGTGTCGGATTTCTTGGACACGCCGAGGAACGGGCAGATGCCGAGGAACTGCGCGAAGATAAAGTTGTTCGTCAGGATCGCGCCGAGCGAGATGGCGAGAAGTCTTGTGACCTGCATTACTCAGCCGCCTCCTTTTCCGCGCTCTTTTCCGTCTTTTCCCTGCTCTTGTTCAGCGCCCACTGCATCGCCGCGATCAGCGCGCCGAGGCAGAGGAAGCCGCCCACGGGGAGCACCAGGATGCCGGCGGGGGTGGAGCTCGCGGGCATGACCTGCGCGCCCATCAGCGGGCCCGCGCCCAGGAGCTCCCGCACGAAGCAGAGCACCAGCAGCACGGCGGTG
>JAFSZQ010000074.1 GCA_017458885.1 Oscillospiraceae bacterium | reverse complement strand
GTGGGACGGCCCCGAAAGCGCGACGATCTCGCGCCCGCCGCCGGTCTCGGCAAGCACGAGCTGCGACATCCGCAGGTGCGTGCCGCGCTCGATCCCCTTCGTCGCGGACACGAGTAGCGCCTCCGGCGCAAGATACGGCGCGGCGAGCCGCGCGACGCTCCGCAGCGCGAACGACGGCGCGGCGAACACGACCAGCTCCGCGCCGCGCAGCGGCGCGAGGTCGTTCGTGACGGCAATTTCCGGCGGAAGCGTCACGCCTGGCAGTAAAGGATTTTCCCTTGTCGATTGCAGCAGTGCCGCCTTTTCCGCGTCATGCGACCAGAGCGTAACGGCGTGGCCGTTGTCGCGCAGCACGCTTGCGAGCGCCGTGCCCCAGCCGCCGCTGCCGAGCACCACCGTGTTCATGGCTTCGCCTCCCCGCCGCTCCGATGGAGCGTGAATCTATTCTCCGTCCCGCGCGCAAGACGGGCGATGTTCTCGCGGTGCGCCCAGATGACCATGCCGCCGATCAGCGTGCCGAGCAGCATGATCCACGGGAACCCCTCCGCGCCGCGGTAGACGAGACAGGTCGAAACGGGCAGGCTCGCCGCCGCGGCGACGCTGCCGAGCGAGACGTAGCGCGTGAGCAGCACGAGCACGGCGAACGCGCCCCAGCCCGCGAGCGCCACGCGCCAGTCGAGGCACAGCAGCAGCGTGCCGCTGCTCAAGATGCCCTTGCCGCCCTGAAAGCGGTACGGCGCGGGGAACATATGCCCGAGCATACAGAAAAAGCCCATGTAGTACTTCCCCAGCGCCCCGCCGAGCAGCGCGCCGCCAAGCTCCACGGCGGCGACCGCCTTGAGCATATCGACGGCGATGACGAGCAGCACGAGCTTCGCGCCGTAGGTGCGGTAGAAGTTCGTCAGCCCCGCGTTGCCGCTGCCGTGAGCGCGCACGTCGTCGCGGTAGAACAGCTTCGAGGTCAGGATCGCGCCGTTGGCGCAGCCGAGCAGATAGCCCGCAAGCGCCAGCAGCGCCCAGAGATGCGGCGCCGCCATCTCAGCCCTCCTTGTCCCCGCGCTCGCGCACGGTCAGCACGATGGGCGTGCCCTCCAGCCCGAACACGCCGCGGATGCAGTTCTCGAGGTAGCGGCGGTACGAGAAGTGGAACAGCCGCGCGTCGTTGCAGAACACGACGAAGTGCGGCGGCTTCACGCCCACCTGCGTCATGTAGTAGATCTTCAGCCGCCTGCCCTTGTCCGTCGGCGGCTGGACGCGCGTCTGCGCGTCCTCGAGCACGTTGTTGAGCTGCCCCGTCGTGATGCGCGTACAGGACTGCTGGTTTACATAATTTATCAGCTCAAAGAGCCGCCCCACGCGCTGCCCCGTCGCCGCCGAGAGAAACAGCACGGGGGCGTAGGTCATGTACGCGAGGTCGCGGCGCACGTCCTCGCGCATTTTGTCCATGGTCTTGCCGTCTTTTTCGACGAGGTCCCACTTGTTGACAACGATGATGCACGCCTTGCCCGCCTCGTGCGCGAGCCCCGCGACCTTGGTGTCCTGCTCGGTGACGCCCTCGGTGGCGTCGATGAGGATGAGGCACACGTCCGCGCGGTCGATCGCCATCGTCGCGCGCAGCACGCTGTAACGCTCGATGCTCTCGTCCACCTTGGACTTCTTGCGCATCCCCGCCGTGTCGATGAAGACGTACTTGCCCGTCTCGTTCTCGAAGCGGCTGTCGATGGCGTCGCGCGTCGTGCCGGCGGCGTTGCTGACGATGACGCGCTCTTGCCCTAAAATGCGGTTCACGAGCGAGGACTTCCCGACGTTCGGCTTGCCGATGACGGCGACCTTGATCGCGTCGTCCTCCTCGTCCTCGCCGTCGTCGGGCGGAAAGTGCCTGATGCACTCGTCGAGCAGGTCGCCCGTGCCGTGCCCGTGCACGGCGGAGACCGCCACGGGGTCGCCGAGCCCCAGGTTGTAGAACTCGTAGTAGTCGGGGTCGAGCGCGCCGGTGGCGTCCATCTTGTTCACGGCGAGCACGATGGGCTTGCCGGATTTCAGCAGCATATTCGCGACGTCGTGGTCGTTCGCGGTCAGTCCCGTTTTGACGTCGGTGAGGAAGATGATCACGTCGGCGTGGTCGATGGCGATCTGCGCCTGCTCGCGCATGAACGTCAGTATCTCGCTGTCGGCGCGCGGCTCGATGCCGCCGGTATCGACGAGCATGAACTTCCGCCCCGCCCACTCGCACTCGCCGTAGATGCGGTCGCGCGTGACGCCGGGGGTGTCCTCGACGATGGCGAGGCGCTGGCCGATGAGCTTGTTGAAGAGCATGGACTTGCCCACGTTCGGGCGTCCCACGATGGCGACCAAGGGTTTCATAGGGCGTTTTCCCCCTTTGCAAAGATCGTTTCCGCCAGGGAATAGCCGTCGGTCTCCGAGACCTGCACGGGGCGGCGGAGCGCCGCCGAAAGCTGCTCGAGCGTCACGTCGTCGAGGAACACGCCCTCGCCGTGGCGGAGCATATTGGCGGGGATGACGACGCGCTCCCCCAGCGCCCGCTTCGAGAGCTGCGCGAGGATGTCCCGCCCCGTCACGAGGCCGGAGACGGTGATGCTGTGTCCGAAAAAGTCGTTGACGATCGGGACGACCTCGCCGCGAAGCGACGGGAACCGCTCCTTCGCCGCGTCCACGAGCCGCGCGATGAACGGCGCGGCGGCGACGCCCGTGGCGATGGTGAAGCTCGGCGCGTCCGCGCCGCCGTCCACGTCCGCGAGCGCGGCAAGAAATTCGTTCATCGTGCTGCGGAGCATCCCCACGCCGTTCTCGAGCTGCTGGTAGTCCTCGTAATAGTCCTCGTCCGGCAGCGGGCGTCCGGCTTTCAAATACAGCTCGTCCGCGCAGAAGAACATCCGCGTGCCGAAGCGCCGTTTGCACGTCTCGCCGTACTCGTCCACCGTATCGATGATCTCCGCCGCCTTCGCCGCGTCCACCGGCGCGATGCGCGCGAGCCCCGTCCGGTACTTCGTCAGCCCCACGGGGACGACGGAGCAGGACGTGAAGCCGATGTCCATGAGGTCTTCGATGGTGCGGCGCAGGTGCTCGCCGTCGTTCCAGCCGGGGCAGACGACGATCTGCCCGTTCATCTCGATGCCCGCCTCGCCGAACGCGCGCATATACGCGAGGCTCTTATCCGCGTCCTTGTTGCCAAGCAGCGTGCGGCGGAGCTGCGGCTCGGTCGCCTGCACGGAGACGTTGATCGGGCTGATGCGAAGGTCGATGATGCGCCGCGCCTCGCGCTCGGAGAGGTTCGTGAGCGTGATGTAGTTGCCCATGAGGAACGACAGCCGCGCGTCGTCGTCCTTGAAGTACAGCGTCTCGCGCATATCGGGCGGCATCTGGTCGACGAAGCAGAACACGCAGTGGTTGGAGCAGGGGCGCGGCTCGTCCATGAGATAGCTGTCGAAGTTCAGCCCCAAGTCCTCGCCCTCGTCCTTGCAGACGCGGAGCTTCCGCACCGAGCCGTCCGGCTCCGCGAGCTCGACGGTGAGGCGCGCGTCGTAGCAGAAGAAGCGGTAGTCCAGCACGTCCGCGATGGCGTGGCGGTTGAGCGAGAGGAGCGTCTCCCCCGCGCGGATGCCCGCGCGCTCCGCGGGGCTGCCCGCGTCCACCGACGCGATGACCGTGCTCATGGCGACCCTCCCCTCCGCATAGGCGCAAACCTTTACTTTTATATTGTAACCGATGCGGCGGCGTTTCGCAAGAGCGTTTCCCGAAACGCGCGCGATTTGACAACGCGCCCGCTTTCCGCTATCATACGGGGAGTACGCAATGGGGGGTAACTCGTCATGTGGAAAATGCTTCTGCCGTTGGCGGTCATCGTCGCCTCGAACACCTTTTATCACATCTGCGCGAAGTCCGTGCCCGAAGACGCGCACGCCTTCGGCGCGCTGACCGTGACGTATCTGATCGGCGCGGCGCTCTCCGCGGGCGTGTTCCTCGCGAGCGTCAAGCCCGCCAACGCGCTGACGGAGCTGCACAAGCTCAACTGGTCGTCCGTCGCGCTGGGCTTCGCCATCGTGGGGCTCGAGGCGGGCAACGTGTTCCTCTACCGCGCGGGCTGGAAGATCAGCGTCGGCTCGCTGGTGTGCAACATCAGCCTCGCCGTCGTGCTGCTGTTCGTGGGGTACTTCCTGTTCCGCGAGGAGATCACGGCGCGCCAGCTCCTCGGCGCCGCGGTCTGCGCCGCGGGGCTGTATCTCATCACGAAGTAAAAAGCGTTCGGGAGTTTCCTCCCGAACGCTTTTTCTCTCATTGCGCCTCTTACAGCTTCTCGCGGATCTTGGCGGCCTTGCCGACACGGCCGCGCAGATAGTATAGCTTCGCGCGGCGGACGTAGCCCTTGCGCACGGTCTCGATCTTCTCGATCGAGGGGCTGTGGAGCGGAAAGACCTTCTCCACGCCCACGCCGTAGGCGAGGCGGCGCACGGTGATGGTCTCCTCGACGCCGCCGTGCTTCTTGGCGATGACGATGCCCTCGAAGACCTGGATGCGCTCGCGGGAGCCCTCCTTGATGCGCACATGGACGCGGACGGTGTCGCCGACGTTGGCGACGGGCGGCTCCGCCTTGAGCTGCTGCTTTTCGAGTTCCTTGATGAGATCCATGGATGATTTCCTCCTGTTTTATAGGCGTTCATGGTCGTTTTGGATGTACGCCCATCGCGCACACGGCAGAGGACCGCCCTTTTCAAGCTTGGATAGAATACCACAGCAATTTGCAAATTGCAAGGGTTTTTTGAAAAATTTGCGCCATCAGCCCGGGGGCCACGTCATGTCCCGCCCCGCGAGGACGTGGAAGTGCAGGTGCGGCACGCTCTGCCCCGCCTGCTCCCCGACGTTCGAGACGACGCGGAAGCTCCCGATGCCCTGCTCCTTGGCGAGCTTCGCGATGACCTCAAAGAGGTGCGCGACGAGCGCGCTGTTCCCCGCGTCCACCTCGGCGGCGCTGGCGATGTGCTGCTTCGGGATAACCAGAAAATGCACCGGCGCCTGCGGCTCGATGTCGTAAAACGCGAGGCAGAGGTCGTCCTCGTAGAGCTTGCGGCTGGGGATCTCCCCCGCCGCGATCTTGCAAAACAGGCAATCTGACATGGGACTCTCCTTTCAACCCACGATGTGTTCGACGAACGGCTTCACCGCCGCGAGCGCGTCCGGTATCTTCGCGCTGTCGCTGCCGCCGCCCATGGCGCTGTCCGGCTTGCCGCCGCCCTTGCCGCCGACGATGGGCGCGATGCTCCTGATGACGTCGCCCGCCTTGACGCCCTTGGCGACCGCGTCCTTGCCGCAGACGGCGAGCAGCGTCGCTTTCTCGCCCGCGAGCGCCAGCACCGCGACGACCGATGCGTCCTTGTCGCGCAGCACGTCGCCCATCTGCCGAAGGCTGTTCGCATCGCCGCTCGCGACCGTCGCGGTCACGACGCGCAGCCCGCCGACGTCGGCGGCGTCCTTCAGCAGGTCGAGCGCGCCGCCCGCGCTCTCTCTGGCTTTGTACTGCTCGACGAGGCGCTTTGCCTCCTTGAGCTCGTCCGAAAGCTGCTCCGCGCGGCGCTCCAGCTCGGCGGGGTTGGCGCGCAGCGCGGCGGCGGCGCTTCGGAGGGTGTCCTCCGCCCTGTCCAGCAGCGCCAGCACCGCGGGGCCGGTGACCGCCTCGATGCGGCGCACGCCGCTGGCGACCGACGCCTCGCTCACGATGCGGAACAAGCCCGCCTCGGCGGTGTTGTTCAGATGCGTGCCGCCGCAGAACTCCATCGAAACGCTGCCGTTCTCGCCCATCTCCACGACGCGCACCACGTCGCCGTACTTCTCGCCGAACATGGCGACCGCGCCCTTCTTCTTCGCCTCCTCGATGGGAAGCTCCTCGGTCGTGACCGCAAAGCCGCTCAAAATGTCCGCGTTGACGAGGTCTTCGATCTCGCGGCGCTGCTCCGGCGTGACCGCCTCGAAGTGCGAGAAATCGAAGCGGATGCGGTCGGGCTCGACCAGCGAGCCCGCCTGGTGGACGTGCTCGCCGAGCACGCGCTTGAGCGACGCGTCGAGCAGGTGCGTCGCGCTGTGCGCGCGGCGGATCGCCTGACGGCGCGCCGTGTCGATGCGCGCGCTCACGGCGTCGCCGGCCTTGAGCGCGCCCTGCTCCATTTTGCCGTAGTGCAGGTACTTGCCGCCCTTGTTCTTCTGCACGTCCGTGACCGTGAAGCCGCCGATCGTGCCGTGATCGGCGACCTGCCCGCCCATCTCGGCGTAGAACGGCGTCTTGTCCAGCACCACGATGGAATCGTCCTCACCGTCCACGACGGCAAGCACTTTTGCTTCACACTCGTCGCAGTCGTAGCCGACAAACTCCGTCGCGGGCATCTCCTTGCCGAGGTCAACGCCCGCCCAGCCGAGGTCGCCGAGCGCGCGCCGCGCCTCGCGCGCGCGCTCCTTCTGCTCCTGCATGAGCTGCCGGAACGCCTCCTCGTCCACGGAGAGCCCCTCGTCCTTCGCCATCTCGAGCGTCAGGTCGATGGGGAAGCCGTAGGTGTCGTAGAGCTTGAATGCGTCCGCGCCGGAGAAGGTCGTCTCCCCCGCCGCCTTGTGGGCTTGGAGCATATCGGCGAAGATCTTCATGCCGCCGTCGATGGTCTTGGCGAAATTCTCCTCCTCGGTGCGGATGACCTTGGTGATATACGCCTGCTTCTCGCGGACGTCCTTATATTCGCCCTCGTTGACGGCGGCGACGGTGTCCACGATCTGCCACAAAAACGGTTCGTTCACGCCGAGCAGCTTGCCGTGGCGCGCCGCGCGGCGCAGCAGGCGGCGCAGGACGTAGCCGCGCCCCTCGTTGCTCGGCAGCACGCCGTCGCATATCATGAAGCTGGCGGAGCGGATATGGTCAGTAAT